>JAGWVX010000380.1 GCA_018970685.1 Alphaproteobacteria bacterium
GCAGAAACCGGCGCCCGACAGGTTCGTCGTACATTCCTTGACCTGAATCGTGAAATCAGTCCACTTCCAGGTGCCGACCAGCGATTTCAGATCGGTGGCGCTCGCCGGCGCAGTGCCGGCAATTGCGGCAACCATGAAGGCGCCGGCGAATAGTTTTCCCCACTGCATGGAAATTTCCCCTTTCATGTCAGACGAGTCGATTGGAGAGAGGCAAAAGCCTCTCTCCTGATCGCGTTTTCAGAACTGGTAGCGATAGCCGATCGTGAAATCCATCTCGCTCATTGAGAGCTTGATCGTGCGGTATGGGTTAGGTCCCATCGGCGTCACCTCGGTGCCGCTGATCGAGTGAGTGGGAACGTACATCGCCGCAAAGTCGAGAACGGAGTGTTCTGTGAGCCTGTGGCTGATGCCAGCCGAGAAATGATCGGTCACCACGCCCGGAGCCAGGATGTTCATCGTCACATCGTCCTGGTCGATCGGGTTGTTGTTGTGGGCGTATCCGGCACGCAACGTGCAGTCTGGGGTCAGTTTGAATGCAGCCCCGACCGAGATCACATCAACGTCCTTCCAACCGAAGCCGGGCCCGTCATCCTTCCCGAAGAAATCGGCGTTTTCGGACGAATTGGCCACCGCTTCCACGCCACCGTAGAAGATGTGCTTATAATCCACCATCAAGGTCAGATTGGGCGAGGTATCCCATGCCACTCCTGCCGTGAGGCTGGCAGGAATATCGAAGGAACCACCGCCGGCAAACAGCCCCTTGTACTTCGTGAACTTCGACATCCACATCGGCGTCGAACCGCTCACGGCCAAGCGCAGGTTTGGCGTCACGGCCCAGATCGCGCCGGCGCGGACGCCGCCACCGTAAGAGTAGGAGATGCCGCGATCGCTGAGGTTGGTGGGGTCGGAGGACAGCCCATACATGCCGAACAGCGCAAGCCCATTTGCGCTGAACATCTGCATCACGAGGGTCGGCGCAATCCCCAGCGACAGGGCGCCGGACTTCCAGGCGTATCCGGCCGAAACGAACATCTGATTGAGGTTGACGCCGGCCTTGCCGCCGCAGAACACGCCCGAATAACCGGGCGGGCAGCTGGCATTGGCCACCGCGGGGTAGTCGGTATTCATGCCGCCATTGGCGTACATGGCCACGCCCCACGACGTGTTCTCGTCGATCGGATGGTTGTAGGCAACGCCAGGCACCAGGAAGAACTTGTTGCGGCTTGTCACGCTGCCGGAGGACATACCGCCCGGTGCGACGAAGCCGGGGCCTGTCGCTGTATACTGGCGATCCGGCGAAAACAGAGAGACACCGATCTCGAGCTCTTCGCGGACCGAGGCAATGCCAGCCGGGTTCGTCGCCAGTGTCATAGCATCTTCCGGATTGGCGACGCCTGCGCCCGCCATCGCCTTTTGCGGGGCGCTGTAGCCCGGCATGAAGTAACCTTCGGTTGCCTGGGCCGGAACGCCCAGCAATCCGCAAGCAAATACCGCCGCCGTTGCCGGCAGCAATGCGGTCCGTCTCATTTGATCCCCTTTCATGGTTCTCTTCCTTGTGTTCGGTGACCTTGCATTCTCCCTCCTACGCGGCCGCTGTGCGCGACCGCGGAAATGGCCTTGGCCAGTTCCTTGGCGAAATGCGGGGTGCGAAGCAGCGCTGCCGCGAAAGTGCGCGGCGTAGCGCGGCACTGCGCCAAGAAACAGAGCCCCCCGGCGATAGCCAGAGCGACCACGACGGCCGCTATGAGTCCGATCAGGGACGCAGCGGCATCTCTGACCTGCGTGCCGTTCAAGAGCAGCCAAAAAACCAAGAGGCTGGCGAACAGCAGGAAAACACCGTGCACCCGTTTCATCGCGCCACCTGCCCCTCAAGGTCACGTTAAAAATATAGTTCTAATATTCGAATGTTCGAATATTAGAACTATATGAATAAAGGCAGGTTTTCTTCTAATGTTCGCCGGAACATTCCGCTAGGGAGCGTTTTGTCGCGCGTTCCTTGGTCCATACATTCTATCGAGGAAAGTCAACGCTATTGCGATCCATGATCAACAAATGGCGCATGCTCGCATACAAGTTCACTCAGTGAGAGGACCGTAGCCGGGCACGAGCACCTGACCATCTTCGCCCAATCGGCGCTTTCTCCGCACCTGATGGTCTTGCGAGATCACGACTTAGTCTCATCGCGTCGGTCAAATCGGAATGTTCGCTGCGCTTTCAGCAATCCAGTCATGTGCCTAGGTCATTGCGCGCCCGGTTCCACAAAGTCATCAACGACGCTACCTCCGTCTGTGCAAGCCGTTTGGCGGCGACAAGGGAAGCGCGACGGGCGGTTCCGAATCGGGTTCACGAACGACCTGTCAGATACGCAAACTTCCGTATGCGGCATAACATCCTCGGCCGACACCGGCGATACTTCTGTTAAATACTGGCTCACGGGAGCGAACTTCATTAATGAAGTACCCCGAACTGGGTCCAGCGCGAGCGGATGCGGGAGCAAGAGATGATAGCGCCAAAATTCAAGACCGCGGACATCGCGGTACTGGAGCGCAACGCCGAGCGTGCATCTGCTCTTCTGCGGATCATCGGCAGCAAATGGCGCCTGCTTGTCGTCTGCCAGCTCGTCACCGGCGAAAAGACGGTTACGGAGCTCGAGCACGTCACGGGCCTGCGGCAATCGGCCCTTTCGCAGCACCTGATGGTGCTGCGCCACCGGGAGCTGGTGATCACCCGCCGCGTCGCCCAGAACATCTACTATTCGCTGAACAGCGCGATTGTCACGGACCTGCTTTTGGCGCTTCACAAGCATTATTGCGAAGTGACCGAGGAAGCGGCATCCGCCTTAGGTCGGCGATCTTCGAAGAAGGGCTCAACCGAGCCAAAACACCACGTACCCGAGCGGCCGCATGTGGCCAAGCTCGTTCGTCAGGCTCCAAAGGTTTCAAGCGCAAAAAGATAGCCAAATATCCTGGGGCACTAGCGCGAGCATTTGGAGACGCCAATGACGAGATCTGGCAGATCGTGACTGCCGTTCCTGAGTTTGCTGCGTTGTTCGAGCAGTCAACGGCTTCAT
>JAGWVX010000381.1 GCA_018970685.1 Alphaproteobacteria bacterium
GCGATGGCGCCGGGCTGCAACTCGGCGATGATGCGCGCCACCTCGCCGTGCAGCTTGAGCAGGCGCAAGCCGAGGCCGTCGCCGGCGCGCGTTGCGATCACGCCATGCGCGACATGCGTCAGGCGCGAACCGGAGACATCGATCACGCCCCAACCCATGCGGCCGAGGCCCGGATCGAGGCCAAGAATGCGGACGGTCTGCATGGCACGGCCCGAACGAATCGCGGACGCGAGTTTCGCGGATCGGAGCGCGCGGCGCTAGCCTTCCAGCTTCTCCATCAACGCTTCCGACAGCTCGTAATTGCCGGTGACGCGCTGGACGTCGTCGAGGTCGTCGAGCACCTCGATCAGCTTGACCAGCGTCTCGCCGGCGGCATCGCTCACCGGCACCGCGTTCTGGGGCCGGAAGAAGATGCCCGCTTCCGCCGGCGCACCGAGCTTGGCTTCCAGCGCCTCGCGCACCGCCGCGAAATCGTCGGGCGAGCAGAGGAACTCGTGCTCCTCCTCGTCGGTGTCCACTTCCTCGGCACCGGCTTCGAGCGCCACTTCCAGCATCGCGTCGGCGCTGCCCTTGTCGAGCGGATAGGTAATGACGCCCATCCGATCGAACATGAACGCCACCGAGCCGGTTTCGCCCAGGGTCCCGCCATATTTGGAGAAGGCGGCGCGCACATCGGCCACCGTGCGCGTGCGGTTGTCGGTCAGGCATTCCACGATCAGCGCAATGCCGCCCGGGCCGTAGCCCTCGTAGCGAATCTCGTCGTAGTTCTCGGCGTCGCCGCCCTGGCCCTTCTTGATGGCGCGCTCGATGTTGTCCTTGGGCATGGACTGTGCCTTGGCCGCGTTGACGGCCGCACGCAGGCGCGCGTTGTGGTCGGGATCGGGCAGGCCCATCTTCGACGCGACGATGATTTCGCGGGCCAGCTTGGAGAACAGCTTCGAACGTTCCTTGTTCGACTTGCTCTTGCGGAACATCACGTTCTTGGCGTGGGAATGACCGGCCATGGGGGAACTTCTCTAAATGCGGGTTCGGTGCGGGGCGGTGAGATAGCCGGGCCACGCGGGCGGTTTCAAGGGTAGGCCGGACCTAAGCAGCCCCGGCCCACCATGCCCGGCGGCGGCGGCGCGCCTGCCTGGCAGGACACCGGCGCCAAACCTGTCATTTTTTCTCAAATTGGATCAGTATGTTACACCCATCTCGGCAAGATAATTGTTTTCGACTTTTTGAGGGTATCCCCTCTCCGTCACTCCACTGCCGGACGGTGCTTCAGGCCGGCGGCGATCATCGTCCGCAGCTTGTGGGCCGGCCGAGCGACCGCGAGTTCGGCCTTCACCGCGGCCAGGCGCGGCGTCCCGAAATAGGCCGCGAAGCTGTCCGGGGACAGGACCGCGAAGGCGATCGCGAAAGCAAAAGCGGCGCGCAGCAGGAGACCCATCGTTCAATCCGGGACAAAAGGGCGGTTTCCAGGGGTCTACTGCAAAATCCGGGCGCGCGCCGGCCGGGGCGCCGCCGGCAGCGGACCCTTTACCTTCGCAGGGCACCGGATCGAGCAAGATCATTGTTTTTCAGAATTCCCCAAAAAGGAGGGGGGGAGGGGGGACCCCACCCTCGACACCGCAGCCTCCAGCACACGGCCTAATTCCATTATACGGATATGGGTATTGGAAGTTGTGCCTTCAAGGGGTGCGGAAGATTAAATTTTGGGAAAGCGGGAGTAAGACGCAGTTGCGTTTAAGGCATACGGAATAACCTTTAATGCACACGGCGAGCGACGAACATCGCAACAACAAGAGAATTTGCATGCGGTGATAACGCCGTCGAACAAGACGGCCGATTTTGGTAAGCGAACGGTCCGTCAGTCCTCATTTTCTAACGCAATCAGATTCGCTCTACTAAGGTGACAATTTATCCTTCAACTAATGCTGCAATTGTAGAAATGCCTGAATTGCTTACCATTCGGCTAAACGAATCAGCTGGCGATAGTTCGGGACGCAAATGGCAAAAGCAAAAGTGACGCTGGCGCGTACCATCAAGAATATTTCGCAACACAAATTCGACACGTCGAATTACATCGTTTTGAAAACCAACATATATCGAGAAGCCAGGAGTGGCAGGTTGTTGAAAGAGACACCTGCAAATCACCCCGCAAAGGTGAAAGCTGGCTAGATACGAGGCTATATGCCTAATATCGCCATTGTTTGGGATTTTGACGGTACGCTCAGCCCCGATGACTCGACAACTAAAGTTGTCGAGATATTGGATCCGAAAAATGGCGGCGCTGTTTTTTGGCAATACGTAAAGAGCCTTCGCGGGGATCAACAGCGCCCTAAATGGGAACATGTTTTGGCAAGTGATGCTCCTATTCGGATGTATGCGCTTTCTCGGATTGCCTTTCGCGAGCAGGTTCCTCTCAACAGGGAACTCTTCCAGTTCGTAAAACCGCATATTGCCCTGTATGACAAGGTTCCAGCGTTTTTGCGAAAATTAAAACTCTTTGAGGAAATGACGTTTTTTAAAGACGTAAATCTCAAAATCCACTTCTTTATCGTCACTGCTGGTCTCAAAGAGCTTGTCGAAATCATTCTCCCTGAAGGGCTGATAGCCTGGACGTTCGGGTGCACTTACAAGGTGACGGTATCTGAACCGGAACATATCCCTGAGAGCGTTCCAGTCTTTTGCATGGACGAGACTATGAAAACGCGATCGCTATTTGAGATATCGAAAGGGTCATTCCAGGACGAAAACAAGTCGGTGAACGTCCGCGTTTCTCCAGAACATCTTTGGGCGCCCTTTGAGAACATCATTTATATCGGCGACGGATATTCAGATGTGCCCGCACTTTCACTTGTAAGAAGTAAGGGCGGTATTGGTGTTGCCGTTCACGATCCTAAAATGCCCAAGAACGAAGTCGATGCCAAGCACAAGAAGTTGCGTCTCGATAGGCGAGCAGATTTAGTTACTGAAGCCAGTTTTGAACCAACCGGGACGCTATTCAAATTCCTAAGCGCTCAGTGCGAACGCATCTGCCACCGATATCACGCCGAAATGGCTGCGTGAGTCGTACAGAA
>JAGWVX010000382.1 GCA_018970685.1 Alphaproteobacteria bacterium
CTGCGCATAGAGCGCACCGGCCTGCTCGATCGTCTGCCATTCGTTCCAAAGAAGATCGAGCTTGGCTTGATCGGCCGCAGCTTTGGCCGCCGAGGAGCGCGACGGATAGGTCAAAAGCGTCTGCAGATCCTCCGACAATCCCAAGGCGTAGGCATTTACGAGATCGGCACCGTGAACCGTCGGGTGATCTCCGCTTGCGGAGAACTGCGGATCCGGAAGCAGGCCGGCCGCCAGCGCCTGCGCTTCCGACACATCGCTCTTGCGCCGTAGCGCAACAAGATTCGGGCTGCGTTGGACGGCTTCAATCGCAACCTGTGTCATATCGAGCATGTGTTCCGGCGCGCCGTGCTGAGCCGCTTGTACAGGCAAGACGGTCGTCAAATCTGGTCCGGTCGGAAGCGGCTCCCCATGGTAGATCGCGCACCCCGATAGCGCCCCCGACAAGACAAACAATGCTATGACCCGCCACATGTCGTAACCCTATCGAACCTTCGCCGCCCAGTAATGGCCGCCTTCCGATTTACTTCGCACGAGATCCCGTAGCGGGCAGTCGGCCGCGCGCTGCGCGCCGTTGTGACCGAAAATAGCATCGGACCGATATTTCCATCGTCACTTAGAATGTTGTTTTTTGGCAATGTTGGATTGCCTTGTTATTCTGCGAGTACAATGTCGCCTTCGCGATTGAGGCCGCACACCTTGAAAATCTTACTTATCGAAGATGACGACGATACCTCCCAATATGTCGCAAAAGGCTTGCGCCAAAGCGGACATATGGTGGAACGCGTTCGGGCCGGCAACAAAGGCCTTGCGATCGCCAAGGACAACGCCCACGACGTAATCATTCTGGACCGCATGTTGCCGGAAATGGATGGACTGAGTCTGGCAAAGCAACTTCGCGAATCGGGATCGCAAACGCCCATCCTGTTTTTGACCACGATGGGCGGCATCGGCGACCGCGTCGCTGGCCTGGAAGCCGGCGGCGACGATTACCTCGTTAAGCCATTCGCTCTTGCCGAATTGATCGCCCGCGTGAATTCGTTAACGCGGCGCAGCCAGCGCACCAGCGCGGATACGCGGACGACGCTTCGCGTGAACGATCTGGAAATAGATTTGATCGCCCGGACGGTGTCGCGCAGCGGGCGCCGCATCGACCTTCAGCCCCAGGAATTCAGGTTATTGGAATACCTGGTGCGGCACGAAGGACGGGTTGTGACACGGACCATGCTCATCGAGAACGTATGGGAGCTGCATTTCGATCCGCAAACGAACATCGTGGAATCGCATATGAGCCGCTTGCGTACGAAGGTCGACAAAGACTTTCCCGTCCAATTGATTCAGACGATCAGAGGCACTGGATACGTCCTCCGTGGAAATTAGGCTTTTCCGCACCGAGAGTTTCAGGTTGACGGCAATCTTCGCGCTGCTGTTCGTCGGCGCCACTTTGGTGTTGAGCGGCGTGCTCTACGCCATCGTAGACAGCGCCTTCAAGTCGGAGGTTCTCTTGAATGCCGGCCAGGACTTGGCAGCCATTCGGAAGGGATACGACTCGGAAGGAATCAGCGAAGCCAAAGAGGTCGTGAACCAACGGCTGGCAAGACCAACCACATCCAACTTTCTGCTGCTTCAAAACGCAGGCGGAAAAAAGATTGCGGGAAATCTTCCGGCAATCACCCCCGCCGTCGGAACGGTGCGGTTGCCGATATCCGCGGCGCGAAAAGACGATCGCCGCGCAGAGCATAGGATATTGGGGCGTGGGCAATTCATCGCACCGGGCGTCTACGCGTTCGCCGGCCAGGACCTTGCCGTTTTCAACGCGGCCGAACGCGAGGCGCTGCGTGCGATCGGCTGGACTTTGACGGCCGCGCTCATATTCGCGGTGGCTGCCGGCATACTTTTGAGCCGCGGTTTCCTGCGGCGCATGGACACGATAACGCAGACCTGCCAGGCGATCATGGCCGGACAGCTCTCCGACCGGATCCCCGTGCCGGGCACGCAAGACGAACTCAGCCGGTTGGCATCGACCATCAACGCTATGCTCGATCGCATCAATGCTCTGATGGAGAACGTGCGACAGATTTCGACGGACATTGCGCACGACCTGCGAACGCCGTTGACGCGGCTGCGGCATCATCTCGAGCTCGCCCGCGCGGAGGCGGCGACGGTCGATGAATATGGTGTGGCCGTCGATCACGGTATCGAGGACACAAACCGCATTCTGTCAATATTTTCGGCCTTACTCCGCATCAGCCAGATCGAGGCCGGAGCCGGCCGAGCGTCGTTTCAACGCGTGGATCTGCAAAAAATCGTCAAGAATCTAGCCGACCTTTATGGACCGGCGGCCGAAGACAAAAAACACATTCTAGAGGCCAACGCCGATAGCAGTGTGGACGTTTTCGGCGACCGCGAGCTTCTGTCCCAGATGTTTGTGAATTTGATCGAGAACGCCATAACCCACACGCCGGACGGCGCACGCGTCACGATCGATATGACGGCGACGGAAGCCAGCGTGTCCGTGCGCGTCGCCGATAACGGACCGGGCATCCCGCCGGACGAACGCGAAAAGGTCTTCCGCAGATTCTACCGGCTGGAGCGGGGCCGATCGACACCGGGGAGCGGATTGGGACTCGCGCTGGTCGCCGCGATCGCGCAAATCCACTATGCGACCGTCGAATTGAGCGACAACGCGCCTGGTCTTTGCGCAACCGTGACGTTCCGGAAGCTCAGCTGACCGCCGGCGCCCGGCGGCAACCGGGTTGCCAGTTCGGCGCCTCCGCAGCAACGGAAGCTGCTTAACCGGCGCACCACACGCAACAAATCACGGCTTTACAGCCGGCCGGACGTGGCCCTCTAATCGGGGCCATGCAAACCCTGGACGAACTGCGCCGCCACCACCCTGATATAGGGGCCGACTATACGATTCCCCAGGGCTGGGGACGTTATGCCGCGGCGGAGCATGGCATCTGGCGGACTCTGTTCGAGCGACAGGCGGAGATTCTTCCGGGTCGCGCCTGTCAAGAATTTCTGGACGGTCTGGAAAAGCTGAATCTGGTT
>JAGWVX010000020.1 GCA_018970685.1 Alphaproteobacteria bacterium
GGCGAAGGCGGTCAGAAGCTTCTCGTGAGCAGCGCTCCATGGCAAGGCCTGGACAACCACGTCTGTGCCGCGACTGCTCTCGGTGAAACTTTTCGCAAACGCGCCCAAAGCCTCGCCTTCGACCCCCATGGCCCAGACGCGAACCGCTTCGGGGGAACGCGAACAGCTCTCAAGGCTCGCCGCCCCAAGCGCCGCGGACAATTTCAAGACGGCGCGCCGGTCAAGGATCATCGTGTCCCTGCTTCAGCCAGTCTCCCTGCCGTGCGACCGGCTCAAATCCCGCCTGCAGCAATCCCCGCTTCACGACCGCTCCGGCATAGGAATCTTGCCGCAGCAGCTTCCAGACAAACTCAGAGCGATAGTTTTCAAGCATGGCCAGGATAGGCCCTTGGTCGATACCGATATAGTCGTTCGACACCCAGCCGGCGCGCTTGGTTTGATGCCCGCTCTTTGAAGGATAACCGGCGCGGAATGTCGGATTGAAAGAATCGAAGAAACCGTGCCGGCCGTATATATCCGCGCCATACCGCGCCAACATAGCCTTGGCCGCGGCCATGCAGATGCCGGGAGCAAAGACGATGGACGAGATAGCGGCGGTGGGTGCGATCGTGCCGTCGTCGATCATGTCGGGATCGCTTTGACTGGGACCGCGCGCCACGTAAGTGTGAAACCGAAGCTCGCGCCCCTTCAGCTTGAGTTTCACGTCGGCCGGACCGTCGCAAGCGGTAAGCCCCCAAATATTCGCACCATAATCGGCAAAATGGCGAGGATTGCGGATGGCGTAATTGCGCTGGGCAATGGTGGCGAGACGCGAATTGGTGAAGTAATCGCTGTGACGGCTGCGCATATAGGCGTCGGCGATTCCCCGGAGATCGTACCAAACTTGCGGATATTGATGGCCGAACAACGGACCGAACCCCAGATGCGGTTTACCGAAATTCGGTCCCCATGTTTGGTCGTAGGTCGCACACCAAGCAGTCCATGATTTCGGTTGCAGGGGGTGTGTCGGCGACGCCAGAGCCAGAAGGTAGATCATCATACCTTCATCGTAACCGGTCCAGTCGGTCTGGTTGTAGCCGCTTTCCGGCGTCCAGCCCATATTGAGCAGGCCGTTCTCGCGCTCGAAGAAGGTCCAATCGACGCGCTCAAAAAGCGCTTGCGCAAGCCGACGGATCTCGGCCTCGACCGGCGCCGCACCGTCGAAATAGGCCGCTGCGGTAAGCGCCCCGAGCAGAAACATAGTCGTGTCGACATTCGACAACTCGCATCGCGCGTAGCGCGTGGCATCGCTGAAATTGAGGAAGTGATAGAAGAAACCCTTATAACCTATGACACCTGTTTTGCCGTCGCCCTGCGGCCCGTGCCAAAAGGTCCGAAGCGTAGCCGCGACGCGCTCCGCGGCATTCCTGCGGCCGACGTAACCGCTCTTGACGCCGATGCAGTACGCCGTGAGGGCAAAACCGACGGCCGCGATCGAACAGAAGGACGTCGTCGGCCAGCGGTCAGGCGTCAGGCCCGTCTGGGCGGGTGTCGTATCCCAGAAGAATTTGAACGTCCTGTGGTGGATATCCGCAAGCGTCGCATCCCACCGAACGGACGAAGCCGCACCTTTTTCGGCATAGGCCGCCCAGTGCGTACCGAGGCTGCAGCAAGCGAGGCCGGACGCCGCCTGCAGAACGGTACGACGATTGATGTCAAAAGCCGGCATAACGGCTCCATGCTCAGCCTAGAGAAAGGTGCGGGCAAGCCGAACTTCGCACCCGAGCGCTATAATATTCTCTTTCGCCGGCCCTGAAAAAACCGCGCGCGACTCGGGATCGATCGCGCGCGGGGGCACCGGAGGGCGGGTGAAGAGCCGAAGCTCTCCACCCATTCTCGTCAGAACTTGTAACTCAAACCGACCTGGAACTCGCGCGGCACGCCTGTCGTCGCTTGATCGGGTCTGCGCGACGGTTTGCCGTTGCCGCCAGCGTTGGCCGCGCAACCCCAATCCGACGGACAGACAAGGCCGCCGCCCCAACCGGACCACGTCTTGTTGACCCAATCGAATACGTTGAAGACCTGCAAGTCGAGGGTCACCGTCTGATCGTCGAAGACGGTGAAGTCCTTGGCGATGCGAATGTCGAGTTGCTTAAACGCAACCGGATCGCTTGGGAACAGTTTTTCCGATGTGATTTTCAGAACGTCCTGCCAAACGCCCGGACTGGTCTGATAGGACTTGCTGTAGAAGTCGATGAGGTCGTAAGGCGTGCCCGACGCCAAGGTCAGATTGGCGGACAGCACAGTCTGCCACGGGCCATCGACAATGCCGGTACCGACGAAGCGCCAACGATCGACACCGCCCGCCGGATGCATACCGCCAGCCGCCGGGTTCGCATAGTCGAAGATCATCCAATCGTCGTGGCCGTTGGCCTGGGCGTCGTTGATGGTCATCGTACCGGTCACACCCCAGCCCGACTCCGGCGTGTAGGGCTTGTCTGCCGTCAGGTAGATGGCGTGATAATGCGTACGCCGGCCTTCCCGATCGGAGATGAGGAAGGTGCCAAGACCGGACGCCTGCAAACCGGAACCCCAAGGCTGCTGGGCATAGCTCGGCAAGCACGCCACGGGATTGCCGTTAAGGTCGTTCGGAAGGGTACACCACGATCCATCGGGCAAGCGGTTGCCGAGTTCCCAGGTGAACATGTGGTGGCCTTCGATGTCCGACAGCGTCAGACCGACGTTCCAATCGCCGAACTTCTGACGAACGCCGATATCGAACTGGTCGTTGTAGGGAAGCTTTGTCTTGTTATCCAAGGCGAAGATTTCCTGGCCGCCGGCGGTGAGGCCGATTGCTTCAAGACCAGCCGGCGTGAGGTAGGCCGGATTCCACGGAATCTGGCCGGGACCGTTGCCGAAGTGCAACGTCACCTGCGGTGCCAAAGCGCGGCGATATTCCATCTGCGTATCTTGCATGATGGTGCGGTCGTAGTAGCGGCCGCCACCGCCGAAGAACACCGTCTCGCCGTCGCCGTTGAGGTCGTAGGAGAAGCCGAGACGCGGCTGGTACATCCCGCTAAATGGGCTGCGGTTCGAGCCGGTGGAGATGAAGTCCTCCGGATTGAAGCCGGCGTTCTTGAACCCCGTGAAGTTCCGGATCGCCTGCGCGACGAAATTGGGCGTGATGTAGTTCTCGTTCATCATGTTGGTTTCATAGTCCCAACGGATGCCCGCGTTGATCGTCAGATGGTCATTGACGGTCCAGTCGTCCTGGACGAAAGCACCCAGTTCGACGTCGCTCGTGACCACGTTGGGATTGCCGACATTCACGACTGCCGCGATCGGCGTTGCGCCCGCCATACCATAGCTCGCCACGTCGTAGAAGTAGCGGTGCATAGACTCGGTGGCGCGGAATTTGTAACGCGCCATCTTGATTCCCATCTTCACGATGTGCTGGCCATAGAAATCCAGATCCGAGATCGTGAGGTTGTCCTTGAAGGTCCAGTTCTCCTGATTCTTGGACTGGTGATAGAACATGCCGCCAGTTACTGCGACCTCCGTACATTGTTCGGGCGCGGCGGCACAGGTCGGCAACACATGAACCCATGTCGCATTCGGCGCGTTGTTGACGACGGCCTGTTCCCAAGGGTTATCGGCCATTTCGAGGCTGAGTTCGTTCAGGATATCGTTGTTGCGGTAGGTCCATTTGAACTGACCGCTGACGTTGTCCTGTCTGAAATTCGATTGGGCCGAGGCAAGAAAATCGCCGCCGTCCACGCGCAGGTCCTTTTGCGGGTGATACGTGCCCTCGAATTCGAAGGTGTTGTGATCGTCCGCGTACCAAGTCAGCTTGCCAAAAACCAGGTCTTCGCGGAACGAATGCGGCAGCGACTGGCCGTTGAGCGACTGCAGACTCGAAGGAGCGAATGGGTTGGTGAAGCTGTAACTGGTCGACGGCAACGTCTCCTGGGTGCCCTCATAGGCTACGTAGAAGAACAGCTTGTCTTGAATGATCGGGCCGCTGAGATCTGCGCCGTATTGGTGATGAACATAGTTCGGCTTCGGCGTGCCACGGCTGAAATAGGGCTGACTGACCATATCCTTGCTTTGGAATTCTTCGAACGCGCTGCCGTGGAATTCGTTGCCGCCCGTCTTGGTGACCGCCGTGACGATCGCGGTGCCCGCCTGCTCGTATTCCGCCTTGAAGTTCTGCGTCGACACCTTGTACTCGTCGATCGCCAGCATCGGGAACGGATTGCCGCGCGACACGTCCTGGCTGAAGGCGCCGCCCTTGAGCACCTGGTTCTTCATGCTCTGGCCGTCGATGAAAACGTTTACTTGGTCGGCCGAAGTTGCGCCGGCCCGGAAGACTTTCTCTTGCGGGTCTTGCGACATGCTGACGCCCGGCGCCGTAGCCACGAAGCTGAGGAAGTTGCGGTCCAGCTGCGGCAGGTTGCTGATCTGGATTTGCGAAATAGACGTCGCGACTTCGGCGGTGTGGATGTCGTGGCCGCCCAGCACCTCCCGAACGCCGGTGACCACCACCGTCTCGGCCGGAGCCGCATTGGCGTCGAGGTCCAGCTCGGTGGTCGTGCCCACTTTCAGTTGGACGCGTTCCTTGTCTTGGCCGACCGTCACCGTATAGATGCCGGGACGCATGCCGGGAATCACATAGGTTCCGTCGCTGCGAACGGCCGCCTCGACGCGCGTACCCGTCGTGGTGCTCACGACAACGACCTTGGCGCCCTGGCCGTTTGCCACGTGGCCCTGCAGGATTGCCGCATCTTCTACGGCATAGGCCGGGCCGCCAAAAGCCAAGGCCGCCGCGATCGCCACCAGAGACGCTCCTATTCTGAGGCGCGTGCGGCTTTTGAGTTGCATCATCTTAATTCCTCCCCTTTTGATCTTTTGACTTGTTTCGAGTCACGGACCGTCGCGTTACGACGTTCGGTCCGATCAAGTTTCGGCCGTCCTCCGTATCTCTCGTTTGGAGCTCTCCCTCACGACCAATTCGGGAGAGATCACGATGTCTGTCTTCTCGGATTCGTTTTCGCGTTCGATGGCGTTCACCAGCAGATCCAGCGCCTGCCGGCCCAACTCATAGACGCCCACGCGGAGTGTGCTCAAAGGCGGCGAGACGAACCGCGCCAAGGGAATATCGTCGAACCCCGTGACGGCGACGTCGTCGGGAACATTAAGTCCCGCCTCTTTGATCGCCAAAAGCGCGCCGACGGCCATCATGTCGTTGGCGACGAAAACGCCGTCCGGCGGCGCGGTGCAGGACAGAAGCGCCCGCATTGCTCCGTAGCCGGAGTGCTCCGTGAAATCTCCTTCGCGCGTTTGCATTTCGGCGCCGGGAAACAACTCCGCCATCGTCGCGCTGAAGCCCCGCAAGCGTTCTTGCGCCTCGAAGTTCTCCGCAGGGCCTCGAATGAAGGCTATACGCCGGCATCCGGTGGCGGCGAGATGGCGTACGGCCGCGCACGCGCCTCCAAAATTGTCAATTCTGATCGCGCCTTGGCCAATCCCCTCGATGCGGCTGCCGATCGTCACCAAAGGCACGCTCAGCGGCAAAGCCGCCGCCAAATCCTCTGAATCGGCGGACGGCGACATGACCAGAAGGCCGTCGACCCGTCCGGACATCGCATACATGGCCGCCGTGGCTTCAGCCAGATCGCCGTGCGAGCCGGACACCAAGAGATGCAGACCGCATATCCGCGCCGCGTCGTCGATACCGCGAATGATTTCCGAAAAGAACTCGCCGTAAATATCGGGAAGCAGAAGCCCCACGGTATTCGTGCGGCTCTTGACCAGGCTGCGTGCCCCCCAATGCGGCACATAGTGCAGCGCACTCGCCGCCTTCAAAACGCGCTCGCGAACGTCTTCGGTCACGCTGTCTATGCCATTGATGACGCGCGACGCAGAGGCAATCGACACCTCCGCCGCACGTGCGACATCCCTGAGCGTAGACCCCTTCATGCGATTGCCCCTCGGCATTCGAGCCACAATCGGACACCTGTCGTTTTGCGCGACTTAGCCAAAGTAAACGTTTTCTTCCTGGCTTGTCAATTATCCATTGACCGGCTAAACAGACTGTACGGGTGTCGTGTTGCGCAGAAGCCACATATCGGCTGGCGGCGCCTGTCCATGGAAGGACGGCTATGTCATCGGTATTTCCGAGAAAATTTGTTTGGGGCTGCGCCACGTCCGCCTATCAGATCGAGGGATCGCCGCTGGCCGACGGCGCCGGCCCGAGCATTTGGCATCGCTTCGTTCACACACCAGGCAGAGTCAACAACGGCGACACCGGCGACATCGCCTGCGATCATTATCACCGCTTCAAGGAAGACGTGGCGCTGATGAAGCGACTCGGAATGCAGGCTTATCGCTTCAGCCTCTCCTGGTCGCGCATTCTTCCGGAAGGCGTCGGCCGCGTGAACCAAGCGGGGCTCGATTTTTATTCCAGACTTGTCGATGAGCTTCTCGCGAACGAGATCGAGCCTCTGGTCACGTTGCACCACTGGGATCTGCCTGCAGCGCTGGACGACGCGGGGGGCTGGCTCAATCGCCAATCATCTGTGTGGTTTTCCGACTATGCGCGCATTGTTTTTGCCGCGCTCGACGGCCGTGTGAAAAAATGGACGACTCTGAACGAGCCGTGGGTCATAACCGACGGCGGCTATCTTTACGGCGCGTTGGCGCCGGGCCATAAGAATCTCTTTGAAGCGCCCATCGCCTCTCGCAATCTTATGCGCGCGCACGGCGCGGCCGTCAGGGCCTACCGCGAAATTGGCGCCCACGAAATCGGTCTCGTCGTCAATATAGAACCGAAATACGCCGCGTCCGGCCGGCCCGAAGATATGGCCGCCACCCGTCGCGCCACCGCGTATATGAACGAGCAATATCTGGATCCGGCAATTTTGGGAACCACTCCGCCGGAGCTAAAGGAGATTTTCGGCAAGGCGTGGATCGACTGGTCCCGTTCGGACCTCCAGGAAATTCGCCAACCCATCGATTTCGTGGGCGTCAACTACTACACCCGGGCGGTCACACGTCACGATGAGCAGGCGTGGCCGGTTAAAGCGTCTCCGGTACGCCAGGAGCACGTGACCTATACCGAGACGGACTGGGAGGTGTATCCGCAAGGACTGACCGATACGCTGACATGGGTAAAAGCGCGCTACGGCGACACTCCGATTTACATTACGGAGAACGGCGCCGCATTTTTCGATCCGCCAGTTGCGGAGAACGGACGCGTGCACGACCCGTTGCGCACGAACTATCTCCGAACGCACCTGCTGGCGGTGCATAAAGCGATCGAGGCCGGCGTCAATATCAAGGGCTATATGGTTTGGTCACTACTCGACAATCTCGAATGGTCGCTGGGCTTCTCGAAGCGTTTCGGGATCGTGCATGTCAATTTCGAAAATCAGGTTCGTACGCCGAAGGACAGTGCTCTCTACTATAGCCGCGTTATCGAAAGTCATGGCAAGGTGCTCGACGAGCCGCTGTGATCACGGCCGGTTGCGCGCGAAAGCTCTCCCCTCCGCATCGAAAAGATAAACGTCCTCCGGACAAAAGCTGAGTCTGAGCGGCTCCTCCGTCGTCAATGCGTCCGAAGCCGGCAAGAGCGCGATCACCGGCGCATCTTGTTTGTCGATCAGCCCGTAGACGGTAAGGCTTCCCCCGAGAGTTTCAACGATGTCGACGCGCACCGTCAGGCTGTTGCTTCGCCCGTCTGGCGCCTGCGCACGCTTCAAGGCATCCGGCCGGACGCCGATCGTAACCGGATCGCCAGGACGCGCTGGCGGGACACCGTTGCCTGAATAGAACGGCACCCGGACGTCTTCTCCGCGAATAAGCCGTATAACGACATGATCCTTGCTCACCGAGGCAATCTCGCCCGGAATCAGATTCATGCGCGGCGTCCCCAGGAACGACGCAACAAAAAGGCTTTTCGGTGCATGGTAGACGTCCCGCGACGAGCCGACCTGCTCGATCCGGCCGTCATTCAGCACCACGATCTTGTCGGCGAGCGTCATGGCTTCGACCTGATCGTGCGTGACATAGATTGTGGTTGTTTTGAGTTCGCGGTGCAGACGGGCGAATTCGTGGCGCATATGCACGCGCAACCCTGCGTCGAGGTTGGACAGCGGCTCATCAAGAAGAAACAATCTAGGCTGGCGGACAATGGCGCGGCCTATGGCGACGCGTTGCCTTTGTCCACCCGACAAAGCCTTGGGCTTGCGATCCAAGAGAGGCTCTATCCCCAGCACGCGAGCCGCGCGCTCAACCGCCGCCTTGACGTCGGCGGGCTTGTGATTGGCGATACGCAGCGCGAAAGCCATGTTTTCGAAGACGCTGAGATGCGGATAGAGAGCATAAGATTGAAACACCATGGCCACGCCGCGTTTCGCCGGCGATACGTTGAGCGCGCTCTGCCCGTCGATCGTGACGTCGCCGGATGTGGGGTCTTCCAGGCCGGCGATGATGCGCAACAATGTCGACTTACCGCAGCCCGACGGTCCGACGATCACGACAAATTCGCCATCCTTGATCGCGAGATCGACCCCCTTGAGAACGGTCTGTGCTCCAAATGTTTTCTCCAGAGCTTTGAGAGCAACGTCGGGCATGATGCGTTCCTTGAGGAAACGATAGCGAAAAAGGCGCCCGAACGGGAGTCGCTCAGGGAATGGCGTGAACGGATGATCCCATTGGTTCTCCCTTGCAGGCAAGTGAAAGCTCGACACATCGCCCATCGCCGCCAGCTTGGCTTAAGCAACGACCGGCGCACGAATGACGATGCGCGCGATGGGTGATCTCACGAAACCGCCGCCGCCGGCCGACTAAGACGGAAGCGTGAAAAAACACTCGCCGAAATTCTCCACGAATATGGACCCTAGCCGGGTATCGACCGCCTGCCTGCCGTCATCTATGACGGTCAGTACGTTCGGATCGCTGCCGCCGACATGCCGAAGACTTTCATCCGGCGTAAACGAGTCTTCGCTCTGGGAGCCCGCGCCCCCGCGAACACACTCAATAAAACACAAACAAAATCAGAGCGTTATAAGCATATCAAGACGACGCCCGCAGCTGCTTGAGCCACGCTTCGGCGGCGGCGAGGTCGTCGGGACGATTGATGTTGAAAAAAGCGTTGCCGTCCGGCCCGTCGCCCTGCAGCGGAAAGTCGACGTAACAGCATTCCAGCGTGTCGCCGAGCTTGCGCATGCTGCGCGCGCCCAACGCGAAGGCCGCCTGCAGCCTCGGCAGGCAGGACGTTCGCCAGAGACCGAAGACGTAATGGCAGTCCTTACCCCGGCGCGCCATGGTGCAATCGACGCCGTCCTGCATGCCGCTTCTCAGGTGGTCGATGAGGTTGGCGGGAAAGAAAGGCGCATCGCAGGGGAACGTCGCGACGAATGCGAAACCTTCAGCCGCCGCGTTTTCGAGCGCCGCAAGAATGCCGGCCAACGGTCCCTCGCCCGGCGCATGATCGCGAATTACCGGAAGCTGCGCATTCGCAACGTCCGCCGCACCGACGCTCAAAGCCAGACGAGCGACCTGCGGACGCGCCCGCGCGACGACATGTTGCAGCAAAGGGATACCGCCGAGGATCGCCGTGTCTTTGGGCATGCCAAACCGGCGCGAGCCGCCGCCGGCGAGGATAACACCCAAGGTCCCCGTACGATCGGTCATGTTGCCAGGCACGGGATCGCCGCTTTCCGCAAACTCGGGCCTCGATTGAAAACGGGACACTAAGACAAAGTTCGTCCAATATTAGGCGTGGCTGGCCGCTTCGCGCAAACGCTCCACCGCCTTGCGTACCGCCGGGTCCAGCCCGGTACCGCCGGCCTCCAGATGTGCGACGATCGCCTTGCGCATCCTGGGATCCCAAAACTTCAGCAGATGGTCGGCGATCGAGACGACCGCTTTTGTCTCGCCGTCATGCGCGAAGAATTTGCCGATCTGATTGGCCATGTAAACGAGCTTGTCAGGCGACATGTTGGTCAGCATCCATGGTTATGCGCCCGCCATGCGTAAAGATCTCGAAACCGTCGTCGCGCGCAACGGCGACAAGCGTGATTCCGGCATCATCGGCAAGGCGGACGGCCAGCGCCGTGGGGGCAGAGATGGCAACGATTATCGGCGCGCCCATCGCTGCAGCCTTCTGCACCATTTCGACGGAGACGCGGCTGGTCAGCAGCACGATACCGTTCTTGGCGGCAACCGGCTTGCGCGCCAGAGCACCAGCGAGCTTGTCGAGTGCATTGTGCCGGCCGACATCCTCGCGAAGCGCCACAACGCCTAAACCCGGCTGCCAGAAGGCGGCGGCGTGAACCGCGCGCGTTTGCCGGTTGAGAGTCTGATGCGGCGCAAGCGACGCCAACGCCTGCGTGATTGCTTCGGCGGAAACAACAAGATTGCCATGGACACGCGGCGGCTTGCGATTGGCTTCTTCCAGACTTTCGATGCCGCAGAGGCCGCAACCGGTCGGCCCCGCCAATCGCCGCCGCCGCGCGATGAAGGCGTCGTCGCGCGCCGCCGCGACGGTCATGCGCAATTCGATGCCCTGGACAGCCGGCAGAACTTCAAGATCCCGGATTTCGTCGGGCGCCGCGACGATGCCCTCCGACAGGCTGAAGCCGACGGCGAAATCTTCGAGGTCGGCCGGCGTCGCCATCATCACGGCATGCGTCACGCGGTTATAGCTGAAGGCGACCGCCGTTTCCTCGGGAATGACGCGCTCGCCCGCTGCGGGCGCTCCAAGGCGCCAGGCAATCCGGGCGACGCGACGGACCGGGTTCATTCGGCGGCGTCCGCCGGCTGCCGGACGCGGCGCGTCTTTTCCGTCAGCGCCCGATAGTTCCGCTGCCACTCGCTTGGGCCGTTGGACGGCATGACCTGGACGGCCGTCACTTTATATTCGGGGCAGTTTGTCGCCCAATCCGAATAATCCGTGGTGACGACATTCGCCTGTGTGTCCGGATGATGGAACGTCGTGTAGACGACGCCGGGCGCAACGCGATCCGTGACGCGAGCTCTCAGCGAGGTCGCGCCTGCGCGGCTGGCGAGACTTACCCAATCGCCATCGCGGATGCCGCGCTGTTCGGCGTCATGGGGATGAATCTCCAAGCGGTCCTCATCGTGCCACACCACGTTCTCCGTCCGACGCGTCTGGGCGCCGACATTGTACTGGCTGAGAATGCGGCCGGTGGTCAGCAGTAACGGGAAGCGCGGACCGGTCTTCTCGTCCGTCGGCACATATTCGGTGACGACGAAATGCCCCTTGCCGCGCACGAAGCCGCCGACGTGCATGACGGGCGAACCGAGAGGCGCCTTCTCGTTGCACGGCCATTGCACCGAGCCTTGTACCTCGAGTTTCTCGTAGGTCACGCCCGCAAAAGTCGGCGTGGTGCGCGCGATCTCGTCCATGATTTCGGACGGGTGAGCATAGCGCATCGGGTGGCCCATCGCCTCTGCGATCTTCAGCGTGATTTCCCAATCTGCGTAACCGTTCTTCGGCGCCATCACCTTGCGCACGCGATTGATGCGCCGTTCGGCGTTGGTGAAGGTGCCGTCCTTCTCAAGGAAAGTGGACCCCGGCAGGAAGACGTGGGCGAAGTTGGCGGTCTCGTTGAGGAATAGGTCCTGCACGACGACGCATTCCATCGCTTCGAGACCCGCGGTGACGTGGCGGGTGTCTGGATCGGACTGGGCGATGTCCTCGCCTTGAACATAAAGACCCTTGAACGAGCCGTCGATCGCTGCGTCCAGCATGTTGGGAATGCGCAGCCCCGGTTCGGCGTCGAGCGATACGCCCCAGAGAGATTCGAAGGTCGCGCGCACGGCGTTATCCGAAACATGGCGGTAGCCGGGCAATTCGTGCGGGAACGAACCCATGTCGCAGGAGCCCTGCACGTTGTTCTGGCCGCGCAGCGGATTCACTCCGACGCCCGGCCGGCCGATATTTCCGGTCGCCATGGCGAGATTGGCGATGGCCATCACGGCCGTCGTGCCCTGACTGTGCTCAGTGACGCCTAGGCCATAATAGATCGCGGCGTTGCCGCCCTTGGCGTAGAGGCGCGCGGCGGCACGGATGTCTGCGGCAGGAACACCCGAAACTTTCTCAACGGCTTCGGGGCTGTTGCGCTCTTCGCCGACGAAGGCGGCCCAATCGGCGAAGGCATCGAGTTCGCAACGTTCGCGCACGAACGTATCGTTGACCAGGTCTTCCGTCACGATCACATGCGCCAACGCGGTGAGAACGGCGACGTTCGTTCCCGGTTTGAGCGCCAGATGATGGGCGGCTTCCACATGTGGCGTATGGACGAGGTCGATCCGGCGCGGATCGATCACGATCAGCTTGGCGCCTTGCCGCAGGCGTTTCTTCATGCGGGAAGCGAACACCGGATGGCCGTCGGTCGGATTGGCGCCGATCACCATGATGACGTCCGCCTGCTCGACGGAATCGAAGTCCTGCGTTCCGGCGGAGGTGCCGAAAGTGGTCTTGAGGCCGTAGCCGGTCGGCGAATGGCAGACGCGCGCGCAGGTGTCGACATTGTTGTTGTGAAAACCGGCGCGCACCAACTTCTGAACCAGGAAGGTCTCCTCATTGGTACAGCGCGACGAGGTGATGCCGCCGACCGCGCCGCGGCCATAGGTCTCCTGGATGCGGCGAAATTCCGACGCGACGCGGCCGATGGCTTCGTCCCAGCTCACTTCGCGCCAGGGATCGGAGATCTTTTCGCGGACCATTGGCTTCAGGATGCGATCGCGATGCGTAGCGTAGCCCCAGGCGAAACGGCCCTTGATGCAGGAATGGCCGCGATTGGCCTTGCCGTCCTTGTAGGGCACCATGCGGACCAACTGCTCGCCGCGCATCTCGGCCATGAAGCTGCAGCCGACGCCGCAATAGGCGCAGGTGGTGACGACGGAATGCTCGGGTTGCCCGGTTTCGATGACAGATTTTTCGATCAAGGTCGCCGTGGGGCAGGATTGCACGCAGGCGCCGCAAGAGACACATTCGGAGCCGAGGAAGTCCTCGTCCATGCCGGCCGAGATTTTCGAGGCAAAACCGCGTCCATCGACGGTCAGTGCAAAGGTCCCCTGCACCTCCTCGCAGGCGCGCACGCAGCGCGAACAGATGATGCATTTCGACGGATCGAAGGTGAAATAAGGGTTGGACGCGTCCTTCCCGGCCGTCAGGTGGTTCTCGCCGTCATAGCCGTAGCGCACATCGCGCAGGCCTACCGCCCCGGCCATGTCCTGCAACTCGCAATCGCCGTTGGCGGCACAAGTGAGGCAGTCGAGCGGATGATCGGAGATGTAGAGTTCCATCACGCCGCGCCGAATCTGCGCCAGGCGCGGAGTTTGAGTGAAAACAACGAGGTCCTGCGCCACGGGCGTGGTGCAGGATGCCGGCGTGCCCGGGCGGCCTTGGATTTCCACCAGGCACAAGCGGCACGAACCAAACGCCTCCATGGAATCCGTCGCACAGAGCTTGGGGATTTGGATGCCTGCTTCCATCGCTGCGCGCATGATGGAGGTGCCTTCCGGCACGGTGACCGGGAACCCGTCGACGGTGAGTGTCACGGTCCGTTCCGCCTTTACGCGAGGAGTGCCGTAATCGGTTTCCTTGATGACCGGCATGTGGGCCTTCCTATTCGGCGGCAACGCGGCACGCACCGAAATCTTCCGGAAAATGACGGATCGCACTCATCACCGGAAACGGCGTGAAACCGCCCAACGCGCAAAGCGAACCGAATTTCATCGTGTTGCAGAGATCCTCCACCAGCGCGAGATTGGCTTCGCGCTCGACGCCGTTCCTGATACGGTCGATGACTTCCACGCCGCGCGTCGAACCGATCCGGCAGGGTGTGCACTTGCCGCAGGATTCGACGGCGCAGAATTCCATGGCAAAGCGGGCCTGACGGGCCATGTCGACGGTATCGTCGAAGACGACAATGCCGCCGTGTCCGATCAATCCGTCGAGCGCAGTGAAAGCTTCGTAGTCGAAAGGGGTGTCAAACAAGGATCGCGGAAAATAGGCGCCCAGCGGCCCGCCGACCTGCACGGCACGCACCGGACGTCCGCTGGCCGTGCCGCCGCCGACGTCGTCGACGAGTTCGCCAAGCGTGATGCCGAATGCGGTTTCGAACAACCCGCTATGCTTCACATTGCCCGCAAGCTGGATCGGCATGGTGCCGCGCGAGCGTCCCATGCCGAAATCTTTGTAGTGGTCCGCGCCTTCCGACAGAATGACCGGAACCGAGGCCAGAGAGATCACGTTATTGACGACCGTCGGTTGCCCGAAAAGACCGTGATGAGCGGGCAGCGGCGGCTTGGCGCGCACCATGCCGCGCTTGCCCTCCAGGCTCTCGATCAGCGCCGTCTCCTCGCCGCAGACATAGGCCCCCGCGCCGATGCGCAATTCGATATCGAAGTCGTAGGGCGAGCCGGCGATAGCCTTGCCCAGCCATCCCTCCTGCCGCGCCACTGCGAGCGCCGCCGCCATCGTTTCGTTGGCGTGCGGGTATTCGGAGCGGGCATAGATGAAACCTTTGGTCGCTCCTACCGCGATGCCGGCAATCGCCATGCCTTCGATGAGGACGAACGGGTCTCCTTCCATGATCATGCGGTCGGCAAAGGTGCCGGAGTCGCCCTCGTCGGCATTGCAGACGATGTATTTCCGGGCCCCGTCCGCATCGAGAGCGGTCTTCCACTTTATGCCGGTCGGAAATCCCGCGCCGCCGCGGCCGCGCAAACCGGAGCGGACAACTTCTTCAACGATTTCTCGGGGCTTCATAGCGGCGACGCGCTCCAACCCGCGAATTCCGCCATGCGCGCGGTAATCCGCCGCCGACAACGGATCGACGATGCCGCAACGCGCGAACGTAAGCCGCGTCTGACGTTTCAAGAATGGAATTTCTTCGACGTGACCGAGGCGCAGTTTATGCGGGCCACCGGCTAAAAAACCACCTTCCAAAAGACTTTCGACATCGCGGGTACCGACCGGACCGTAGGCAACGCGGCCGTTTGACGTGGCCACTTCGACCATCGGTTCAAGCCAATAGAGGCCGCGCGAGCCAGTGCGCACGATCTCGATCGGGATGTTTCGTTTGCGCACAGCAGCCGTCAGCGCGGTTGCCACGTCGTCGGCGCCGACAGCGAGCGCGCCGGAATCGCGCGGGATGAAGACGCGCGTCGTCACCGCCTCGCCTCATTCAACATGTCGTCCAGGCGTTCGTCGTCGAGGCGGCCGACGGGTTTTCCGTCCAGCATCGCCGCGGGCGCGCAAGCGCAGAGGCCAAGGCAATAGACGGGTTCCAGTGTCACCGAGCGATCGGCAGCGGTTTCGCTCCAATCCAGACCGAGGCGTTCCCGTGCACGAGCGGCAAGCTCTTCGGCGCCCATCGACTGGCAAGCCTCGGCACGGCAGAGTTTGAGCACATGCCGGCCCGGCGGTGCGCGACGGAAATCATGATAGAACGTGATGACGCCGTGCACGTCCGCGCGTGTCAGATTCAGCGCCTGAGCGATTATCGGAACGGCCTCGTCGGAAATGAAACCGAACTCCGCCTGCAGCGCATGAAGGATCGGGAGGATGGCGCCCTCCATATCCCGATGTGCCTGGACGATTTCCTCAGCGCGGTCCTTGTTCCAGGACTTCATGTCGCCGTCCTTTGCGCACTCAAACGTCAAACCCGCGTCGACGACGCGTGATCTGTATTCAATATAATGCTACCGCGCGGCGCGGAAAGAAATCCACTGGCCAAGGTATTTCGTTCATTTTCAGCGGTTTGTAGACAGCGGTTACAGCGTCGCAGGCGCCACATAACGGCGCGGGCATCTATTCCAGTTCCGACAACTGCACATCTTTCGGCTTCGGCCGCCGTGCGGCGATTGACATCCTAGCCGGCGGCATTGTTGCCGGCGTGTCGCGCTTTCTGTTTAAGAATGGCTGTAACGACGCCGACAG
>JAGWVX010000383.1 GCA_018970685.1 Alphaproteobacteria bacterium
GCATGAAACGCTGATCTGGGCCACCAAGAACGCGAACCAGAAGAGCTATACGTTCAACTATGAGGCCATGAAGGCGTTGAACGACGAAGTGCAGATGCGGTCGGACTGGATTTTGCCGATCTGCGCCGGCGGCGAACGGCTGAAGGACGAAGATGGACAAAAAGCCCATTCGACACAAAAACCTGAGAGCCTGCTGTACCGGGTGATATTGTCGTCGACCAAACAAAGCGATGTGGTGCTCGACCCCTTTTTCGGCTCCGGCACGACGGGCGCGGTAGCCCGCAAATTGGGCCGGCATTTTATCGGGATCGAACGCGACAAAGCGTATGCCAAGATTGCGCGGTCGCGCATTGCCGACATCGAACCGGCGGATAAAGAAGCCATCGAGACCACCAAGTCCAAGCGCGCCGAGCCTCGTATTCCCTTCGGCTGGGTGGTCGAGCGCGGCCTCCTGCCGCCTGGCACCGTCCTGCAAGGCACGCAAAAGCGTCATCGCGCCAAGGTTCGGGCCGACGGAACGCTGGTCTGCGCCGACGCTACCGGTTCGATTCATCGGATTGGCGCGCATGTGCAAGGGCTGGATGCCTGCAACGGCTGGACGTTCTGGCAATTCGAGCTGAACGGCAAGCTGGTGCCGATCGATGTGCTGCGTCAGCGTTTGCGCGCGGACCTGGCCTGACGAAACAGCGGGCCGCTGTCGTCGAAGGCGTGTGTCACGATCTTGCGCATGACCGTGGGCAGAGCGGTATTTGCAAGATCGCTGACCCAGGCGCCGCCGACTTTCGGCCGCTTCGTGACCTCGACGGCGTATACTTCGATTTCCAGCTCAAAGTGAGTAAAGCCGTGCCGCACGACACCAGCGCGTTTCTTCCATGCCGCACGAAACGGCGCTTGACCTAACGCATCCTTTGCATCAGGAAATTTTTCGCTCCACGGGCCGAGCGGCGGCTGACGCATCCCGCCAAGCAATCCCTCTTCCTGCCGCTTCACCAGCAGCACGGCACCCTTTGCGTCTCGCGCCACAAAAGCCGCACCGCGCAGCAAAGGCCGGATCCGCTTCGGCGCTTTGAGGGGCAACCGTTCAGCGATGCCACGCTCGCGCGCCGCGCAGCCGTCCGTCCACGGGCAGATTCCACAACTCGGATGTTTTACGCTGCATGGCCCTGCTCCAAGATCCATCAGCGCCTGCGCGAAATCCCCCGGCCGCTTTTCGGGCACCAGAGATTTTCCGAGGGCCAACAGCTTCGGCTTCGCGCCGGGCAATGCTTCTTCGACCGCAAATAGCCGCGCGATCACGCGCTCGGCGTTGGCGTCCATCGCTGCTTCCGGCGCTCCGAAGGCAATCGCCGCTATAGCACCTGACGTATATGTGCCGACGCCGGGCAGACGGCGCAGTTCTTCAGCGGTCGAGGGAAAGCGCCCACCCCATTCACCGGCGACAACCCTCGCCGCCTTATGCAAATTTCGTGCACGTGCGTAGTAACCGAGTCCGGCCCAAGCCGCGAGCACGTCGTCCAGCGGCGCCGTCGCAAGCTCTTGTACGGTCGGCCAGCGGGTGATGAATTTTCTGTAATAGGCTGCGACCGCCTGCACCGTTGTCTGCTGCAGCATGATTTCCGAAAGCCAGACGCGGTAGGGATCGGCGGCTTCGCCCCGCCTCGCCCGCCACGGCAAATCCCGGCGATGGGCGTCATACCAGCTAAGCAACCGCTGTGTACGGTCTTCCCGAAGGCTTTGCTTGGCGGTACGCATTCCATGCATAATGCGCAGCATGGCCCGATCCGGCAGAGACGAACAAGGCGAACGGCGCAAGTGGGTGACGCCGCTAGCGTCTAATGCCGCGATGGTCGGCAATTTTGCCTTTGCGCGTGCGGGTTTTTCCGATCCGGCACTGGTGCTGCGGTGGGAGGAAATCGCCGGCCCCGAGACGGCGCGGCTTGCGCGCCCGATACGTTTTTCGCAAGGCCCTAGCGGCGGCGTGCTCACGCTGAAGGCCGAGTCTGGCGCGGCGCTGTTTCTGCAGCATGAGACCCGGTCTCTGTGTGAACGAATCAACACCTATCTCGGCCGGCCCGCGGTGGCGCGCTTGAGGTTCGTGCAGGGACCGCTTGCCGCCCGAGCCACCCCGCCATTCCCGGCGCCCCCACCCGGTAGTATCCCCAAGGCCGATCCCGTCCTGCGGTACAAAGGACCGGAACGGCTCAAAACCGCCTTGCAGAACCTTGCCCGCGCCCGCCGGAGTCGGACTAATATGGGCGGCTGACACGCGGCCCGACTCACCTCGCATTTGGAGACCAAGGATGGCCCTTAGGGACCTGCTTAACGACGCACTCAACTCGACCCCAACCGACAACGAGCGCCGCCTTGCGACATTGCGCACCGTCATCGCGGCGGTCGACGCGCAGGCCAGCGACGCCGACGCCCATGCGATCATCTCCAAGATCATCATGGAGCGCGAGCAACAGGCCGCGTCCTACAGTGCGGCCGGCCAGACCGAGATGGCGAAAGCAGAGCGCTTCGAAATAGACGCCCTGCGCGGATTTCTGCGCGCCTCCGGTCCCGCCGAGCCCGCCAAGACGCAGTCGCCGAAAAAACCAAAAGCTGCGGCGAAGGTCGAGAGGCCGCAGGCGGCGCAAACTGCACCGTTGTTCACGCGCAACCAGACCATCATCGTATCGGTCGCGGCCGCGCTGGTCGTAGCCGCCGCCGCACTTTATTTCTTCGTGTTCACCGGCGGTTCGAACAATATGACCGTTACCAACGGCGGCGCATTGCAGGTGCAACTTTACGAACACGATCGCACACTGGGTACTCCCAAGGCGCCGATCACAGTTCTCGAATACGCGGCGCCCGCCTGCCCGCATTGTTCCCATTTCGATCAAACGGTCTTTCCGCTGATCAAGAAAAACTACATCGACACCGGAAAGGTCTTTTATATCTTCCGCGTCTTCCCCATTAACCCTGCTGACCCTGCGGCCGAGGCGATCGCCCGCTGTTTGCCTGCGGATAAGTATTTTCA
>JAGWVX010000021.1 GCA_018970685.1 Alphaproteobacteria bacterium
TCTCGGTGGATCCCGGGTCTCCCCCGGATCAAGTCCGGGGTCGCCCGGGATGACAGGCGACGTCGATTCCATCGAAAGACAACGGGCGCTAGATTCTTCCCAGCAGGCTGACGGTGCCGACCTGTTCGAAGACGCCGTTGGTGCCCTTCACGAAATCGAAGTTGAAGCCCAGCGACCACGCGTCCGAGCTGGCCGCCAGCGACCCGCCGACGACCCAATTGCCTTGCGACGGATCGGGGCCGGTGATCGGGAACTGCGTGCCGGGTGCCGGCGTCGCGCCGGTCGTGTCGGCATAGGCGAACGCCGCCTTCAGCTTCACGGGATCGTTGAAGAAATCGTAGCGATAGCCGGCGCGCGCCTCGGGCTGCAGGTAGAAGTCCCACAGATCGATGTCGTAGCGCACGTCCGCGCCCAGGAACATGCGCAGCGATTTGGCGTAGTAAGGCTGCACCTTGAGATCGAAGGCGTCGCACACCGTCGCGGTGCCCGCGCACACCACCGTGGTGCCCGGATTGTGTTCGGTGTAACCCTCTTCGCGCATCAACAGGCCGTCGACGCTGATTTGCGGCATGAAGGTCGTCGCGCCGTAATTGTACATCACGCCCGTGCTGAAGCCGCCCGAGACCATGGTGCCCGGATGGTTGTTGTCCGCTTCGCGCGTGTAGGTCGCGCCCGTGCCGCCGGTGCCGGTCGTCAGGCTGATATAGCGCTTGCTGTTGAAGTGGCCGTAGCCTGCATCGATCTTGCTGTCGAAGAACAGGCCTTTGCCGCGCCAGGCGGTGTAGCCGCTCAGGATGTACCATTGCTCGTTGGTATGGGAATCGCGCGTCAGTTCGCCGACGTCGCCGGTGTAGAAGGTGAAGGCGCCGCCGTACCAGCCGTATTTCGGCGTGCCGCCGTCCATGCCCAGCGAGAAGCCGAAGCCGTGATCCTTGAAGCCGGACTGCGTCCTGGTGCCGTCCGCCTGAAGCGGGCCGCGGCCGGGATCCTTGATCATCTGGGCGAACTCGTCGCCCCATAGCGTCGTGCCGCCTTCCGTCTTGCCGTAGAGGCGCAACTGGCGCTGCCGCGCGGCGACGACGCCCGTCGCCTGGTCGGTGATGGAGATGACGATGGCGCGGGTGCCGCCGGTGACGTTCGGCGCGAAGGAGTTGTAGGCGGCCTGCGCCTCGGCGGCATTGTGGATGCCGTTGACCATGGCGGCGCCCAACGTGTCGTCGTTCGCCAGTCCCACATTGGCGTAGGGGAACATCTGGGCGGCGTAACCGGTGAGGCCGAGCTGCGTCGCCGTCTTCGGCACGACATGAAGCAAGAGTTCATCGCTGCTGGTGCCGGGGTTCGTCTGAAGCTGGGCGCTCTCAAAGAGATAAGGCAGGCTGCCGCCGCTCGAGACGTTGCTCGTCAGTGCGGTGTTGGCGAGGCTGATTGTATTCGGATCGACGGTCAACTGGCCATGCGGCGCCGTGATCAGGACGAAGTCGTGCGTCCCTTGCGGTACGAAGCTGTTGTAGGCCACGCCGAGCTTGGCGTTGGCGGCAATGTTGACCGGACCCGACGAGTCGATCACGCCCGTGCTGGTCAGCGATTGCGAGACGCCGAGGCTGAGCCCGCCGTTGGCCGCTACGGTGACGCCGTTCGCGTTGAGCGATGTCGTGTCGTTTTGCAGCAGCAGCAAGCCGTTCGACGCGACGTTGACCGCCACGCCGGGGCCGCTGCCCGCGGTGACCTTGCCGTTGAGATAGCCGTAGGCGCCGATGTTGAGCTGATCCCCGATGGCGTTCGCGCCGGTGGAACCGAAACTGACGTCGCCGACGACCGTCGCCAAAGTGTTCGGGCCCGTGCCGTTGATGTTGAGAATCTGCTTGTCGCCGGTGCCGTAGATGATGTTGCCGGTGATGGTGGCGGCGGCCGTCGAGGTCGCCTGATCGGTGATCGTGACGCCGGAACCGGACGGCGTCGCCGTGTTGCCGGCCAGCACGATGGCGTCGGCGACCTGGGCGTTGTTGTTCAGCGCCGTCAGCGTCGACGACGAACTGGTTCCCACGCCGGCGGAAGCCGAGATCGTTCCCGTATTGTAGATCGACGTCAGCGTGCCGGATAAATCCTCAATCGCATACGCCGCGACGGGATTGCCGCCGCTGGCCAGCGAGCCGTTGAGCGTCGCGTCGGTGGCGGTCGTCGTCGCGACGATCTTGCCGGAATTGATGATCGACGGCACCGAGCTGTTGGCCGCGATGACGAGCGCGTTGGCGATGCCGCCGCGCGTGCCGGAAACCGAAGCCGAGATCGTTCCGCTGCCCGTGGCGTTCGAGTTCACGAACGCCGCCTGATCGCCGGGGTTCACCACGGAGACATAAGCGTGCTTGGCGGCAAGGCTTGCGTCCGTCCATTGGCCGGCCGTGGCTGAACCGGAGCCGGTCGTGGCAAACGTCGCGTTGTCGAGACTGGTGTAGCTGTCGAGCAGCACCGCCGTGGAACTGGTGGAGGGTGCCACCGAGCCGACGCTGCTGCTGGCGGCGGTGATGGCGCCGGAATTGAAAAAGCCGCCGGTGAGCGTGGTCGAGAACGCCGACGCGCCGACGATGTGCATGGCGATCGCGCTGTGGGCATCGCTGGCCAGGACGTTGGGATCCACCGGCTGTGCGGTGATGCTGCCGCGATTGTAGAAGCTGAAGCCGGGATCGTTGGCGTCGGCGGCACCGTTGAGGCTGTAGACGCCGATCATGAGCGGCGCCGTCTGCGTGGTCACCGAGCTGTTCAGGCCCGGGCTGATATAGACGGTGGCCGAGGTGCCTTGGGTCGAGACGCTGGCCGCCGCGACCGAGGTGTCGCCGGAGAAGCCCGGCCCCAGGATGGCGATGCCGTTGTCGACGCTGGCGGCGACGGCGAGCGCGGTGCCGCCTTCCGGATGGTTGGTGGCCGACGTCGAAAGCGTGAGGTTGTTGTTGTAGCCGGTGAAGCCGATCGTCGTTACCGAGCCGCCGATGGTCAGGGCGCCGCCCTTGATGCCGTAGCCTTGGATCGAGATACCTTGCCCGCCCGCGCCGGTCACGGTGATGGCGCCGCCGCCGCTGAGCACCGACAGATTGCCCTGGATCGTGCCCTGGGACAGCACGCCGTAAAGGTTGGAGAGCGTCGTCGAGGTGGATGTCGTCTGCACCACCTGTATCGTGCCGCCGAGCGACAGATCGCCGACAAGCGTGCTGCGCGGATCGATGGAAATGCCTTGGCTGTTGTCGCCGTCGATCGTCAAGGTCGAGCCGTTCTCCATCTTGATCGGCCCGGTAAAGGTATAAGTGTTCGTCGTCGTGGTGTCGGTGTTGTTCAGCCAGATGCCGTGCTTGCCGGTGCCCGAGCCGGTCAGGTTCAGCGACGAGGCGTTGCCCAGCTCGATGCCGTAGCCCGACGTATTGGCGGTATTCGCGGCGCTGATCGGATCGGGGTTGTTCGTCATGTTGACCAGGATGCCCGCCGCACCGGTGGTCTTGTCGTTCGTGATATTGCCCAGGCTGTAGACGAAGTTGTCGCTGTTGATCGTGATGGCGCCGGTGTTGATCGTCGTCGTGCCCGAGGTGACGGGCCCCTTGCTGATGGAGATCGCGCCGCCGGACTCGACGGTAACGTTGCCCGCATTGCCGGTGCCGAAGGCGCCGGTCGGAAGCGTACCCGTGGTCAACGCCGTGCTGGTGCTCTTGGTAACGTCGGTGTCGGCGAACGCCTGCCCTGCGAGCAGCGCGGCCGTGGCCGCGGACAGCATTAAAATACGCTTGCTCAAGTTTGACCTCTTGCGTCTGTGCGGCCTACGGCCATTCCGTCGGGCATCAAAAAAGACCGTCCCTGGCATCAATGTGTGTCAGAGCGGTGCGACTTTCCTCGTTTGGCGGGCCTGCCGGCCGGGACCATAACCAATTTTCGCCGCCTCACCTAGCGTTGACGGCGCGCAAACGCAAATTTCTGCTTTTTAATCAGGTGTTAGGCCGTTTGCTCAAGAATAGCCGTTCAGGATTGTTAACGGACCGGTTGCAATACGTCCATGAACGTCGTCACCCGCAAAAGCTTTACCAAGCTCAACCAGAAAGAGGCTGCCGCTGCGGCGGCGCGCCATGAAATGCTTTATTCCGGGCGGATGGGCGGTGCGCGCGCCGTTTTCGCCTTCGCGGATTTGAGCGGCTTGGACCTGTCGGGCCGCAATCTGGCGGACGCCGATTTCACCGGCGCCATCTTGGAAGAAACCAACCTCGCCGGCGCGCGGTTGGATTCGGCGAGCTTCTTCGGAGCCGATCTGCGCCGGGCAAATCTGGCGCACGCCAGCCTGCGCCGCGGCGATTTGCGCGGCGTCTGCCTGCGCGGCGCCAATCTGATCGGCGCCGATCTCTACGAAGCGGATCTGCGCGAGGGGACCATTGCCGAGAAGGACCGCTACGGCAATCTGCGCGTGATGCAGCATGACGTCGGTCCGTCCGAAATGCCGGCCGCGCTTCTGAACTCCGCCAATCTCGAGCGCGCCAAGCTGAACGGCGTCATCGCCATCCAGGCGGATTTCACCGACGCGATGATGAAGGGTTGCCGCCTGTCGCGCGCCAATCTCCGCCAGGCGCGTCTCAACGGCGCCAATCTGGAGAACGCCGATCTGTCGGGCTGCAATCTGACCGGCGCCAGCCTCACCGGCGCGGTGCTGGTCGGCACGCGCCTGGACTTCGCCGTCACCGACGGCGCCGACATGTCGAAAGTGCTCACCAGCAGCGCCGCCGGCGTCGAGCCGAAGGAACTTGCGGTGCCCATCGACAAGGTGCTGGAAGCGCATGCGCGCTGGGTGGAGACCGACGGGCGCGAAGGCAAGCCCGCCGATCTGTCGGGTATGGATCTGCGCAAGGTGACCGCGCTCGGCGGCCGCCCGCTGACGGCGCTGATCGCCCCCGACGCCATTTTCTACGGCCTCGATCTCGAAGGCGCCTCGCTGCAGGGAAGCAATCTGCAGAACGCCGATCTGCGTTCGGTCCGGCTTTCCGGCGCCGATCTGCGCGGCGTCAATCTCATGGGTGCGAACCTGAACTACGCCGACCTGCGCGACGCGCGGATGGGGCCGCTGATGATTTCCGACGCGCGGCTGCTGCCGGCGCGCATGGATCGCGCCTGCGCGCGCTATGCCGATTTCCGCGGCGCGGATCTGCGGCGGGTGAACCTCTCGGGCAGCGATCTCAGCTACGCCAATCTCAACGACGCCAATATGCGCGACGTGCAGTCGGAAGGCGCCGATCTGACCGGCGCCAAGCTGCCGGCGATGTTCGTCGAAGACGCGGTCGCCGTCCGCTAATGTCCTCGCGATTCCCGAATTCGCGCGGCGCTTCGCGTTGCTTGGCCGGGATGACGCGTTTTGTTTGTTCGAACGCACCTAAAACCATAGCGCTCTAGCGCCGCGCCGCGGCGGGTACGGGCGCATCCTCGTGCGCGATCGGTGTCCGTGTACGGATGAATTGGCCGAGCCGCTGCAGGCTCACCCGCGCTTCCGGCACATAGGGACTGGCCTGGAAGCAGTGCTGCATGCCGTCGTAGATTTCCACGCTGACCGGCACCCCTGCGTCCGCCGCCCGGTCGCCGAGCCGCGAGGCGTCGTCGCGCAGCATCTCCAGGCTGCCGGCATGCACCATGATCGGCGGAAAATCCTTGAAACTGGCGAAGGCCGGCGAGGCGTAGAGATCGCTGGGATTGGCGCGCTTGAGGTAATGGCGGGCGCTGACGAACAGCAGGTCCCAGGATTGCGCGGTGTCGTTCTTGGCGTTCTGCAGCACGCTCCAGCCCGACAGCGAAAGATCCGCCCAGGGCGACATCGCAACGCAGGCCGCCGGCATCGGCAGGCCGGCATTGCGCACCGCCAGCAGCACCGCGAAGGCCAGTCCGCCGCCCGAGCCGTTGCCGCCCAGCACGATGGATTGCGGCGACAGTCCGCGCGCCAGCATCTGCCGGTAGGCGTCGATGCCGTCGCGCACCGCCGCGGGGAACGGATGCTCCGGCGCCAGCCGGTAAGCGGCCGAGAACGCGCCGGCTTCCGCGGCATGCGCCAGCTTGGCGACCAGCGCGCGATGGGTTTCCGGCGAGCCCGCGATATAGCCGCCGCCGTGGAAATACAGGATCAGGCGGCGAGGCGACGACGCATCGGTGCGCACCCACTCGCCTTTGACGGGGCCAAGCGACGCCGTTTCGAACACCGCGTCGCGCGGCACCGCGCCGAAACGGTCGGACAGATAGGTGTATTGGCGGCGCAGTTCGGCGACGTCGGTGTCGGCATCGACCGCGCGCGGCTTCGCCATGCGCGAGAAACGGGTGAAGAAGGCGCTTTGCCAGCTTGGCATATCGGGGCCGGTCTCTGACGGTGGGGCCCCGATTACAACACAGACGGCGGAAAAGAAAAACCAGGGACGGTTTCCCGCCCCTGGTTTTTATGAAACCTTCTTATTAAGCCGCGCGGACCTTGCCTTCGATGGTCTTCAGCCCGGGGGCCGTTGATGGGGATCTGCCGAGGCTTCTTCTCTTCCGGAACGATCCGCTCCAGATCGATGTGCAGCAGCCCGTTCTCCAGCTTGGCGTCGCGCACTTCCACATGCTCGGCGAGCTGGAAGCGGCGCTCGAAGGCGCGTCCCGCGATACCTTGATAGAGATAGCCTTTTTCTTCGGACTTCTCGCTCTCGTCGCGCTTGCCGGTGACGGAAAGCACGCCCTCGCGCACCTCCACGCTCAGCTCCTTTTCGGCGAAACCGGCGACGGCGACGCTGATCCGATAATGCGTCTCATCTGAACGTTCGATGTTGTAGGGCGGATAGCCGGCGCTCTGCTCGGCATAGCTATCGACCAGGTCGAACAGCCGGTCGAAGCCGACGGTAGAGCGGAACAGGGGGGAAAAATCGAATGCACGCATGGTCAAACCTCCTAGAAGCGTTTGGTTGAGGTCCTGCCTCGCGGCCAGGACCGTTTTCCTTGGCTGGAGCCCATTTCAGCTCTCCAGACAACAAAGACATAATGGTATGTTTTCTGGTTTCAAGGCGCTGTTTGGTGAGCACACTTCGTACACACGCTGTTATCGCGCCTTAAGCTTGGGGGACTTATGACGACCATCGAAGGATTGCCTTTGCTGTTGGCCGACGGGACAGTAGTTCTATATATGTTGGCTATTGCGATTTTTTTCCTATTAATCGGATACGTGGTGGGCGGCCAGGTCATGGTCGAGCGACACTCGATACCGATTCAGCTTTTCGGGCAGACGCGGAAGATTAGTGGCTTTTGGGGTGAGGCAATCGTCCTCATTTTGGGGGCGATGGTCCTCATCGCGATTCATGTAATGACGCCGGCCGCGAGTTTGACAGGCCTGCTTGCGAAGTACCCGTTCACTCTGCGTGAGGTTATCGCTGTCTGTGCCGTCCTCTATTTCTTTTATGCCCGTTCGGTGCTGCGACAGGCGGCTCGAGCGGAAGCGCATCGTGGAAAGAGTCACCATAAAAAGCTGTTTCGAGCATATGTCGCGTACGGCCCGTATTGTGTGACGATGTACGTCGCGGTCGCTGCTGGATTCGCCTTGCTTGTTTTCCAGTATATGGCTGACGCATCTGTGATCTCAGCGCAGCGTGTCGAAATATTGGCTCAGCTAAATAACCTGGGCACGTTGCACGCACCGGAACAAATTCAAGGTGCGGTCGAAGTCGCATACGGCAATATTCTGATGAACGGCAACCTAGTCGCTTCGAGCATGAACCCTGTTTTTATGATGATCGCTCTTATCACCTTAATGATTATCATTGTGACTCGAACTCCGATTAAACATGCCTTCCGCGAGTTGCCACGCAGTATCACGCAATATACCGGGATTATCGCCCTTATTGTTTTCTTCGCGCTGACGACTATCACTTATTACTACTCGTATGCTGCACTGGCCTCCCATTCGCTGAAGAGCATTTCCAATCTGCGACCCGTCCTTGCACATGGCCGCTGGGAAATCATGCAGCGCTTCAATGAGATTGTCATAGATCTTGAACACAAGCAGAGTTTCTTGGGTTTCGCCACAATGGTGGTCAATGAAAGCGGTGTGGCGGTTATTGGGATGGCGTTACTGCAATGGGCGCTGTCGGGCTTCCAGCTTCCCGTAAAGAATTCTGATTAATCAAGAGGTATTGTTAGTGATATCGGCAGGCTCGTTGCTCGCATCTTTTCTTCTTGCACTATTGGCATATATCGCCACTGTCTTAGCCGTAAATAGGATCGCTCATGTCCGAGCGCAGCCGCTCCGCTTCCATGCGGCAAAAAAGCTCCGTCCCGCTGGACAACAAATATCAGTTTGCAGTTGGAACATCGGCTACGCAGGTTTGGGTCAGGAATCTGACTTCCTCGTTGATGGTGGAAAACACCTCTTGCCACCGTCTCGTTCCTGTGTCCTTAAGAACCTCGCCGGGATTACATCGACATTGAGTCGTTTTTCCGCCGATGTTCACTTGTTTCAAGAGATGGCAAGGCCTGGGCTGCTCACTTATGGTGTGAACGTCCAGGCGAGAATTGAGCGGGAATTTTCGAACGCTGGTCACTCTTTTCGCAATGATACAGTCTCTAGGCTTATCCCCGTGCCATTCGGCATCCATAATGGGACAGAAATATTTTCACGCTATGCGGTTGCTACTGTGCAAATTGACCCGCTGCCGGACGAACCTGGGTTGTTTTTTGGCCTGCTGAAAAAATCTTACGCGGTTCATTCAGTGAGGTTACAGAGCGGGAATGGACAAGTATGGGCCATCTTGAACATTCACCTCGCCGCGTTTGACGCCGCCGCTGTAGCCCGGAAAAAACAACTACAGCAAGTTCTTTCGTTGGCCATGAAAGAATTCAAACGTGGTTGCCATGTGATTGTCGGCGGTGACTGGAATCTCAAGCTCACACAGACATCTTTTCTACATTCCACCGACCCAAAGCATCTGTTCTGGCTGCACGAGTTTCCGCAGGATTATCTATCGCAAGGTTGGAAGTTAGTGTTCGATCCACATGTTCCAACGGTTCGCACAAACAACCAACCTTATCGGCCAGGCGTGAATTACACAGCGATTATCGACGGATTTCTTGTTTCCCCAAATGTCGAGATCGACTCAGTGACTACGATAGATACGGGATTCCAATTCACGGACCATCAACCAACCGTGCTGCGTGCTTCAATGAGCAGCAACCGCAGCCAGCCAATCAAGTAATAAAATTAGTGGTCGCGTCTAGTAAGGGATCGTGTACATACGAATGCGGGTTGCGCCTCATTTCAGAAACAGCCCTCTGCTCAACGCTCCACCGATGCCCATTGTAATTCCCTGCCCCATAGTCAAGCTTACACGCAGCATGCCTGTTGTCACACGGGCTGACAAATGCTCAATTAATATCGTTTCCGGCCCGGTGCTTGGGATATAAGCCATGGCGGGCCAGCGGCCGCGGCCGCAACTCTTAGCGGGAAGGATGTCCATGAGCACGCCACAGGTTCAACAGATCATCACCGAGATGGGCAGCCGTCTGGGAGCCAATTCGGGACTGGGCGGCACGCTCAAGTTCGATTTCGGCGACGTCGGCAGCGTCTATATCGACGGCAAATCGGCGCCCAACTCCGTCGCCGACGGCGCGAACAAGAGCGCCGACTGCACGATCACGCTGACGCTGGAGACCTTCGAGAAGATCTACCGCGGCGAGATGGACCCGACCTCGGCCTTCATGCAGGGCAAGCTGCGCGTGGCCGGCGACATGGGCCTGGCAATGAAACTGTCGCCGATCCTGCAAAAGGCGCGCGGCTGATTTCTTTCGAGACTCGTTTCATCTCGGTTCGCGACGGCACGCGCCTGCGCGCCGCGCTGTTTGAAACCGTACCGTCGCGCGGCGTCTGCGTGCTGCTGCACGGCCAGACCGAGTTCATCGAGAAATACGTCGAGGTGATCGGCGAGCTGAACGCCCGCGGTTTCACCGTGGCGACCTTCGACTGGCGCGGCCAGGGCGGATCAGCGCGCCTGCTCGACAATCCGCTGAAGGCGCACATCGCAACCTTCCGCCAATACGACGAAGACCTGGCGGCTTTCCTCGATCGGATCGTCAAGCCGATGAGTTCCGCACCGCCGCTGGCGTTGGCGCATTCGATGGGCGGGCACAATCTGCTGCGGACGCTGCACGACAGGCCCGGCGCGTTTTCCGCCGCGGTGCTCAGCGCGCCGATGCTGGCGATCACCACGCGCGGCTATCCTGCGTTTGTGGCGCGCATCGCCACGGCGCTGCACTGCATTCTGGGACAGGGCAATCGGTTCGCCTGGGGCATGGCGGCGCGCGATCCGCTGCGCATGGAATTTGCGGATCAGCTCGTCACCTCCGACCGCGCCCGTTTTCAGCGCACGCAGGATTTTCTGAAACAAAATCCCTCGATCCGTTTGGCGGGGCCGACTTGGGGCTGGATCGAAGCGGCCTATCGTTCGATGGCGCGCGTCGCGGCGCCGGGTTTCGCCAAGGCGATTCAAACGCCGGTGCTGATTGCGGGCGCGGGCAAGGACCGCATCGTGCGCACCGAAGCGGAACGTGCCTTCGTCAAGCGCCTGCCGCACGGCACTTACATCGAACTCGCCGACTCCGAACACGAAATCCTGCAGGAGAACGATTCCGTCAGAGCCCGCTTCTGGCAGGCGTTCGACGCGTTTGTGGAAAAGTTGCCTTCGTAACCTCTCGTGTCATGCCCCGCAAAAGCGGGCCCCCCAGGCGACGCAATCTGATCTTACGGTACAGAGTCTGTTCTTCGACAACGGTACTGCATTATCTGGATGGCCCACTTTCGTGGGCCATGACAATCGAGGATTAACGAAGAACAATCGTCACCCCGCGCTCTCCTTCAACCGGTTCTCGATCGTCGCGGCGACGGTTTCGGCCTCCAAGCGCGTGCCGTAGCGGCGGCCGATCCAGTCGACGTTGTCTTCGTCCGGGCCGCTGATGCTGACCTTATCCGTATCCAATTTGTCGAAACCGATCGTGAAGATGCTGCGCGTTTCAATGAACTTCGCGCCGACAAACAAGACGACGCCCGCGTAGATAAGCTGGTCGAACAGGTAACGCAGATCGGCACACCAGGTTGCCAGCGTGAGCCAGCCCGCGCGGTCGGCCGGCGATCCGTAGGCGTGCCCCTCGAAAATGCCGTGTGGAATTGCCGTCAAGAGACTGCCGATGATGCAGCCGATAACCACCTTGAGTGCGAACCGGCTCCACTCTTCTTGCTTACCCAATACGAAACGCATCGCTTTTATCTCCCCCTGAAATTGGAAGAAATTGAGATAACACGCGTGACGCGCGTGAGATTACCGCAGATGCGTCCAGCGTTCGCCGCGACGCGATCGCCGTTTCATCCGGCATCGCCGCGTCTCCCGATTCGCGCCGCCGCCGACTTATCCAATTTTGACAATTCGAAAGCGTGCAGGCGGCACAGCGGCTTGGACAAAATCGGCAAAACTTATCCCCGTCGTCCGAAGCGGCCGTACAATTGCGCCATGAGCGAACACACAGAGCGCGCCGGCGCCAATCCGGCAGAAACCGAGCCCGCCCGCATGCCGATCGACACCGACCGGCTCGTGGGCGACCTTTCCGAAATCCATGGCCTGCTGCGCAAAGCCGTTAATTTCGCCAACACACCCAACCTCGACATAGCGACGAGCATGGATGTCATGGACACGACTGCGCGCCTTTTCAAGGCGACCTGCGGCGCTTATCAGCTGCTGGCGCGCCTCCGGGACGAAATCCCCGAAACGCGTCATCGAACGGTCATAGAGCATGTCGGCGACCGCCCGGCTGCGACGCAAGCGTCGTTGCATCGGGCGGGGCTGCGGCGGGCCGCCGGGGCGCCGTCGCCGGAAGACTTCGATAAAGCGCGCCAAAAATTGCGCGAATTGAACGCCCTCAACGAGACCTCAAGGGGTACCCCCTCGGAAAATTTGAAAACAACCTCCGGCCCGCGCGTCCGATGTCCGTCCTAGGCGTCGGCGGCGCCCCGCTGGGCAACAAGAACGCACTGAAATCCGGCCGCTACACCGCCGAGATGCGGGCCTTTCGCAAGGAAGTGCGCGAGGCGCTGCGGCGGCTGGCGGTGTCGATGGCGCTAGCCCGCCAGGAACTTCAACGCCGCCGCATGAGCGCGCTTGTCGCCCGCTGCGATCACCCGGCCGCCCTCGAAGCACGGCTGGCCGCGCCAGTCGGTGACCACGCCGCCGGAGGCCTCGACGATCGGGATCAGCGCCTGGATGTCCCAGGGCTTCAGCCGCGCCTCGACCACCAGATCCACGAAACCCATCGCCAAGAGGCCGTACGCGTAGCAGTCGCCGCCGAAACGGGTGAGCAGACAGGTTTGCGACAAGGCGCGGAACGCCAGCTGCTCCGACTCGTCGAAATAATTCCAGGGATGCGTGGACATCAGCACGGCTTCGGCGACGCTCGCGCAGGCCCGCGTGCCGAGCCGTATCTTGCCCTCGGCGGAGTGCAGAAAGGCGCCGGCGGCGGTGGCGATGAAGCGCTCGCGCAGCACCGGCTGATCCAGCACGCCGAGCACCGGCGACCCGCCCTCGTTGAGCGCGATCAGCGTGCCCCATTGCGTCTGGCCGGTGATGAAGGCGCGCGTGCCGTCCACAGGATCGATCACCCAGACGCGGCCGCTGGAACCTTCGTGTTCCCCGTACTCTTCGCCCAGGATGCCGTCGTCCGGCCGTTCCCGCTTGATGAGGGCGCGGATCGCCTCCTCGGCGCGCTTGTCGGCCTCGGTGACGGGATCGAACATCGCCTCGCCCCGGCCCTTGTCGACGATGTCGATCTTGCGCCGGAAATAGGGGCGGATGACCTCGCCCGCCGCGTCGGCAAGCCTGTTCGCAAAAGCGATGTCGTCGTCGATGGCCATGTTCGCGCTCCTCTTGCGACGCCCCTATATTGCATGCGGACCAAGGGAGAAAGGGCGCATGAAAAGCATCGTCGTCACGGGGGCCTCCACCGGCATCGGCTGGGGGGTGGTGGAAATCCTTATCGAGAAGGGATTCCGCGTGTTCGGCAGCGTCCGCAAAGAAGCCGACGCCGAGCGGCTGCGGAAGGAATTCGGCGCGAATTTTGTGCCGCTGCTGTTCGACGTGACCGACGCGCAGGCGGTGGCCAAGGCGGCGGGTCAGGTGGGGGCGGCTTTGGCGGGCGAGACCTTGTTCGGTCTGGTCAACAATGCGGGCATCGCCGTGCCCGGGCCGCTGCTTTATTTGAAGGTCGAAGAATTCCGCCGCCAACTCGAGGTCAACGTCACCGGCCAGCTGATCGTCACCCAAGCCTTCGCGCCGCTCTTGATGGCAAAGGGGCCGGGCTTGCCCGGCGAAGCGCTCGGCGCGAAGCCGGGTAGGATCGTGATGATCACTTCGGTCGGCGGCAGGAACGCCACACCCTTCGTGGGACCCTATTGCGCCTCGAAATTCGCGCTTGAAGGGATGTCGGAAAGCCTGCGCCGCGAGTTCATGCTGTTCGGGATCGACGTCATCGTCGTGGCGCCGGGCCCGGTGGCGACGCCCATCTGGGACAAAGCCGATGCGGTGGACGCTTCGGCGTATGCCGGCACCCCCTATGTCGGAGCGCTCACGGCCATCAAAAAGCTCATGCTCGATGCCGGGCGCAAGGGCCTGCCGCCCGAGGCATTGGGCCGCGTCGTCCACGAGGCGCTGACCGCAGCCCGTCCCCGCGCGCGCTACACGGCGACGCCCGAGCCGCTGCAGAACCTCCTGGTTCGCGCGCTGCCCGCACGCCTGGTGGACAAGATGTATGCGAAGCGATTGGGGTTGATGAAGAAGGATTGACAAATGTACGTACAAAATGTATGTACATTTTGTGAGTTGGTGCCTGTCCGCCGGCTGAAAAAGAATCGGCTGCAGGACAAGGACCAAATCATATGAGCGGTGAATTGCGATTCGAATGGGATGCCCGAAAGGCAGCCTCCAACAAACGTAAGCACGGCGTGAGTTTTGAGTCCGCGGCGTTGATATTCGACGATCCGCAAATCTGCGAGTTGGAGGAAGGAAATGACCACGGAGAAATCCGGTACCGAGCCATCGGCGAAGCTCTCGGGCAGCTCCTCTTCGTCTCCTACACTTCGTTCGAAGAAACCGGTGAGGAAGTCGTCCGGATCATCTCGGCGCGCAAAGCAGAACCAAAAGAACGTCGTGCGTATCAAAGGCATGCCGAAAATTACCGCTGAAATGCGGCGCGAACTCGAGGCCTTGGACGGATTGCCGGACGATCAAATCGACTTCGGCGACATTCCCGAATGGGACGGTCGTGGGACCGTCTATATCGGTCTGCATTATCGCCCCGGCAAGAAGAGCGTCACCATCCGGCTCGATGAAGACATGGTGAAATGGTTCAAGTCGCAGGGAAAAGGTTGGCAGACGAAAATGAATTGGGCGCTGCGGCTTTATTTTGCGACCCATCGCAAGACCGGCGCCATCGTCGGCAAACCTTAATCCGCGTCGGCGGCGCGCGCGGCGCGCTTGCGCTCGTTGGGATCGAGCGATTTCTTCCGTATACGGATCGATTGCGGCGTCACCTCGACCAACTCGTCCTCTTCGATATAGGCGATGGCCTGTTCCAGCGTCATCGGCACGATCGGCGTCAGCCGCACCGCTTCGTCCTTCGAGGTGGTGCGGATGTTGGTGAGCTGCTTGGCGCGCAGCGGATTGACGTCGAGGTCGTTGTCCTTGGCGTTCTGGCCGATGATCATGCCCTGATAGACCTTGGTGCCCGGCACGATGAACAGCTTGCCGCGCTCTTCCAGGTACCACAGCGCATAGGGGACCGCTTCGCCGTCGCCCGTCGAGATCAGCACGCCGTTGGTGCGGCCCGCGACCGGACCTTTGTACGGCGCGTAATCGTGGAACATGCGGTTCATCACGCCGGTGCCGCGCGTGTCGGTCAGGAACTCGCCGTGATAGCCGATCAGTCCGCGCGACGGCGCCCAGAAGGTCAGCCGCGTCTTGCCGGCGCCGGTCGGGCGCATGTCGGTCATCTCGCCCTTGCGGTTGGCGATCTTCTCGATCACCACGCCGGTGTAGGGATCGTCGACGTCGATGGTGACTTCCTCGATCGGCTCCAGCCGCTGGCCGCTGACCGGATCGCTCTTGTACAGCACGCGCGGCCGGCTGATGGACACCTCGAAGCCTTCGCGCCGCATGGTCTCGATCAGCACGCCGAGCTGCAGTTCGCCGCGGCCGGCGACTTCGTAAGCGCCTTCGCCGGTTTCGCGGATATGGATGGCGACGTTGCCTTCCGCCTCGCGCAACAGGCGGTCGCGGATGACGCGGCTCTGCACCTTGTCGCCTTCGCGGCCTGCCAGCGGCGAGTCGTTCACCGAGATGGTCATCGCCAAGGTCGGCGGATCGATGGGTGTAGCGCTGATGGGCGTTTCGACCTGCACGTCGCACAGCGTGTCGGCGACGGTCGCCGTCTGCAGCCCGGCGATGGCGACGATGTCTCCCGCTTCCGCCCGCTCCACCGGCACGCGCGCCAGCCCGCGAAACGCCAGCAGCTTGGTGGCGCGGGCCCGCTCGACGGTCCTGCCGTCGCGGCTCAACGCCTTGATCTGGCGGTTGACGGTGATGGCGCCCGTCTCGATGCGCCCCGTCAGGACGCGGCCGAGATAGGGATCGGCCTCCAATGTTGTCACCAGCATCGTGAAGGGGAATTCGTCGCCGGCCTTGGCCAAAGGCTTCGGTTTGGGAACATCCGCGACAATTCGGGCAAACAGAGGCGACAAATCCTTGCGTTCATGCTC
>JAGWVX010000384.1 GCA_018970685.1 Alphaproteobacteria bacterium
CGCCCTGACGTCGCACGTCGCGATTGTCGCGCGCGCTATGGGCCTGCCTTTGGTGGGCTCGGCCGAAGGCATCACCGACGCCTCGCGGGCGGGCGACGCGATCGTGGTCGACGGTGAAACCGGCGAGGTGCATTTGCGGCCCGCCGCCGAGATTGTCGCCGCTTTCGAGGCTAAGCGCACGCTGCGTGCGCACCGCGTCGCGCAATTCGCCAGTGTCCGTGATCAACCGGCGGTGACCAAGGATGGCGTGCACATTAGACTACTGATGAACGCCGGTTTGCTGCTGGACATGCCGCATCTTCATGAATCGGGCGCGGACGGTATCGGTCTGTTCCGTACCGAACTTCAATTCATGATCGGCGAGACCATGCCGCGCCTTAACGACCAAGTTGCCTTCTACAAGGAGGTGTTGGACGCCGCCGGCGACAAGCCTGTGGTTTTCCGCACGTTAGACCTGGGCGGCGATAAGGTGCTGCCGTACGCTCGTTGGGAACGAGAAGAAAATCCAGCTCTTGGCTGGCGGGCCATTCGGATTGCGCTCGACCGTCCGGCCTTGCTTCGGTATCAAGCCCGCGCGTTGCTGACAGCCGCCGCCGGAAAAGTGCTGCGAATTCTCCTGCCGATGGTGAGCGATGTGGCTGAGTTTAACGCCGCGCGCGCACTTATCGACCGGGAGATGGAGCGGGCGCGCATCCTGGCCAAAACACAACCGCGCCAAGTCTTGGTGGGTGCCATGCTGGAAGTGCCGGCCTTGGCGTTCATGCTGCCTCAGATCATGCGGAGCGCGGATTTTGTTTCGATCGGATCGAATGATCTGCTGTCGTTGGCATTCGCCGTGGACCGTACCAATCCTCGCGTCGCGCGGCGTTACGACATGCTGAATCCAGCCGCATTGACCCTGATCCAACAAATTATCACCAGCTCGGCCGAGGGCGGCGGCGAGGTCTCCCTTTGCGGCGAGATGGCAGGGCGCCCGTTGGACGCTATGGCCTTGGTTGGGCTTGGCCTTCGGACCTTGTCGATGTCACCGAGCCAGATCGGGCCGGTGAAAATGATGATCCGAAGCCTTAATTATGGGGAAATTTCCGTATTCGTCGAAAAATTGTGCGGAAGAACCGATCATTCGCTGCGAACCCGACTTGCTGCTTTTGCCGCCGAACGTGGAGTTGTCTTAAAGTAACTCCACAACTTCTTTGTGGGCGTGTTAAGTAGCAAATACAATAAGTTATGTTGGTCTAAGAGCCATCGAAGCGTTGGTCGGCTGTATTTCTTGCTGCCATGGTTCCTGTGCTCATTGCAGCCTAAACGGACAGCACGGGCGTGACGCCCACGCTCCGTGCAGTTGCCTTGCAGGATCAGACCTCCGATCTCGACCAGATCATCTGCAAGAAACTGGCCCTGCCGATAAGCATCGGGCGAGGCGGAAAACAGCCTGTGAGACGAAAAACAATGGCTGCAATTGGAGGTGAACTCCCAGGACACGCTCGAACATGCTCAAAAATCAAGCCGTATGCCGGCAAGCCCGGGAAAGTAGCCCTATCGTGAATGTGAAATTTGTCATCCCCGTAGCTTGTGCGAGCGCTTTGAGTTAGTAACGGGACCAATATAATAACGGTTTCGCGCACACGGGTCGCAGCCGGCACGGGAATTTTGCGATCAATGACAAAGGTTACTCGGCTAACGTTAGACGAAGAAGGCGGGCTTAACCGCCGGCGCATCCATTTGCGTGAAATTTCCGGCGATCTTGACGCGCCGCTCGAGACGGTCGGTCAGGATCTTCGCGCGGCACGGTTACGGCGCGGCGATGATCTCGCGACGGTTTCGCGCGTGTTGAAGATCCGCAAGGACCACCTCGAAGCGCTGGAAGAAGACCGGATCGAGGCTCTGCCGGGCCGCACCTATGCCGTTGGTTTTGTAAGGTCCTATGCCGATTACCTCGGGCTGGACGCCGTCCAGTGTGTAGAGCGGTTCAAGGCTGAAATCGCAGGCCGAACAGACGATGTGACGCCGACGGTCACCGTCATCGATGAAGACGAGCATCGCCGCCTACCACAGGGCTGGAAGATCATCGCCGGCGTCGTACTGGTGATTGTCCTTTATGGGGCTTATCAGCTCGCCACGTCGGCTGATCGGATGCTCGAACCGATCACCGCACCACCTCCGGAGCAGCTGGCGCCCAAACCTGTTGCCGCTCTGCCCAAGCAAGTTCCAACTCAACCAGCTCAGACGCCACAGCAGCAACCATCATTGGGCTTCACGGGTACGCTCGTGCCGCAGTCGCCGACGCAGCAAACGACGCCGGTGACTGCGGCTCCGGCAGATAGCAATTCCGCAAGCGGTCTTCAGCCGTCTGGGGTTTCTGAGGCCCCGCTCCCGCAGGGCCACGTCTACGGTGAGCAGAATAAGAATCCGCGCCTCATCCTGCGCATGCGGCAGGTTACGCGAATCTTGGTCCAAGGACCGGAAGGAATGGTCTACATCAACCGCACCCTGCAGCCGGGCGACAGCTATAGAGTGCCTAATCTTGTCGGTCTGACGTTGACGACGTCGGACGCCGGAGCGGTCGAATTGGATCTCGATGGCCAGGCCGTAGGACTTGTCGGCAAGGCCGGCCAAACCGTCGAGGCACTGTCTCTTGATCCGCAATCGGTGATGGATCGGTACAATAACGGCCGGTCAGGTTAACAAGGTTCAGGCGAAAGGTTGTCATGAGCGTTCGTGCGTATCGCGATATTCACCGCCGCAAGTGTCGACAGATTCACGTCGGCGCGGTGGCCGTGGGCGGCGACGCCCCCATCAGCGTGCAGACGATGACCAACACGGTCACCTCGGATGTGCGGGGCACGATTGACCAGATACGCCGGGTCGAAGAGGCAGGCGCCGATATCGTGCGCGTTTCCTGTCCGGATGAAGATGCGACAGCCGCCATGAAGGCGATCTGCAAAGCGTCGCATATTCCGATCGTCGCCGACATCCACTTTCATTACAAACGCGCCATCGAA
>JAGWVX010000385.1 GCA_018970685.1 Alphaproteobacteria bacterium
TTCTATTCGAACCGGCAGCCTGCATCACTTCAATCGGCGCGTTCGCGTACGGCGACACCTTGCTGATGCTGTAGGTGTAGCGCAAACCGATGCTGCCGTATTCCGATGTCGGGAATCCGAAGCGAAGACCCGCGGCCGTCGTGTCGCCCTGATAGGCGGCCTGATTATAGTTCGTGACCCATTTGTAGAGGTCAAAGCCCGCCGCCAGAGGCCGGTCCAGGAACCAAGGCTCCGTGAAACTCAGCTGGAACTGCTTGCTCAGCGTCGACATTTGAATGCTGGCGCGCAGGTACTGGCCGCGGCCGAACAGGTTGCGCTCGGTATAGGCGAGTTCGCCGACGAAGGAGCTGGTGGTGGAGTAGCCCGCGCCGACAGAGACCTCGCCGGTCGACTGCTCCGTGACGGCGACCGTTACGTCCGTCTGGTCCGGCCGCGCGCCCGGCGAATTCTTGATGGTGACGTCCTTGAAGAACCCGAGAGCGCGGATGCGGGTGCGCGAACGGTCGACCAGTTCGCGATTGAAGGCGTCGCCCTCCACAAATCGCAGCTCCCGACGAATGACCTTGTCGAGCGTCCGGCTGTTGCCGACAATGTTGATCTTGCTGATATAGACGCGCGGCCCCTGATCGATGTTCATGATCACATCGATGGTGCGGTTTTCGGGATTGCGCTTGAGCCGCACGCTGACGTCGGCATTGGCGTAGCCCTTGGTGCCGACGGCGTTGATCAGCGCGTCTTTCGCATCCTCGACCAGATTTTCGTTATAGACGTCGCCGGCGGTGATTTTCACCAACGGCCGCAATTCCTGGGCGGGAAGCTCCTTGACCTTCGAAATGATGTCGACCTTGCCGAAATTGTATTTCTGGCCCTCGTCGATGGTGAAGGTGATGTAGAAGTCGCCGCCGCCCGGCGTTAGTTCGGCGACGGAGGAGACGACGTGAAAATCCGCGTAGCCGTTGCTGACATAGAAGCGGCGCAGTTGCTCCTTGTCGAAGAGCAGACGATCCGGATCGTAGTTGTCGTTGGTCGCAAGAATGCGCCACCAAGCGGATTCCTCGGTGGCGATCTTCGCGCGCAGCGTGTCGCTGTCGAAAACCTTGTTGCCGATGAAGATGATGCGGGCGACGCCGGTGGTCGGCCCCTCATTGATGGAATAAATCAGGTCGACGCGGTTCTGCGGACGCTGGATGATCTGCGGATCGACAGTCGCCGCGAATTTGCCGTTGCGGCGGTAAAGTTCGATGATGCGCTGTACGTCGGACTGCACCTTGGCGCGGGTGAAGACCATGCGCGGCTGCAGCTGAACTTCCTTCTGGATGTCCTTCGTCGTGACCTTGTCGTTACCCTCGAATGCAACTTGATTGATGATCGGGTTCTCGACCACGTGCACGGTCAACGTTCCGCTACTGCCGTCCCAGTTGATCTTGACGTCCGAAAACAACCCCGTCGCGAACAGCGACTTCAATGCGCGGTCGACGGCGGGTTCGCTGTAGTCGTCGCCGACGTGCAACGTGATGTAAGTCAGGACCGTGGCGGGTTCGATGCGTTGCGTGCCGTCAACCACGATGCGCTGGACGAGTGCCGGCGCGGGTTTGGCCTGCGAGGCCGACGTTGCGGCAGCATCCGCCGACGGCGGCGGCACCGAACCCGGACCGTTCAACTCCTGCGAGAAAGCGGGTCCGACGACAGCAACGGATGCGAGAAGCAGCGAGGCCGGGGCCGCACGCTTTACTCGGGCGAAGAGGGCGTTAACGCTCATCCACTCGTCTCTGACTCTCGTCTCAAATCGGGCGACACGCGCGAGGGGATCCCGTATGCGTGCGGCGGGCCGAAGGTTTAACGATACTACCGGACCAAGTCGTTCCACGTGGCGAAGATCATTAGACCCAGCACCAACGCAAGCCCCAGCCTGAATCCCAGGTCCTGAGCCTGCTCTCCGAGAGGGCGACCCAGTACCGCCTCGCATCCATAGTACAGAAGATGGCCTCCGTCGAGGAGCGGAATGGGAAAAAGGTTTATTAGACCGATGCTTACAGAAATGAAAGCCAACAGATAGACGAGCTCATACGGCCCATGGGATGCCGCCGATTTTGCCATCTGGGCCATGCCGATGGGCCCGCCCAGTTGGCTTGCATCGGCGTGGTGCGAGACTATCCGCCACAGATAGGTGAACGTCATATCCACAATGCCCCAGGTCTGGCCAACGGCGGCCAGCGGCGCTTCCAGGATGGGGATGGGAACGTAAACCGTGTTCTCCGGCGTATCGGGCCCAAAACCGACCCCGATCGCGACGACTTTGACCGGCGTACCGTAAATATCCTTGGTGCTGATAACGCGCGGCGTGACGCTCAGCACCATGGCCTCGCCGTTGCGATCGATCGCGATATCAAGCGGCCTGCCGTTGCTGCGGTCGATCAGGCCGGGAAGCTCGGCAAACAGCCGGACCGGCCGGTGATCGATCGCCGTGATCTTGTCTCCGGGCTTGATCCCCGCCATGGCGGCCGGCGATTTGGGGGTCACGGATCCGACATAGGTCGAAAGCGCCTTGACCCCGAAGAACGTGAAAAGGAAGGTGAAGACAACGATCGCCAGCAGAAAATTCGCGGCCGGGCCGGCGGCGGCGACTAAGACGCGTTGAACCAACGGCTTGTACGGCAGGGTGTGCGACCGTTCTTCCGCATTCATTTGCGCCAAGCGCTCACGATCCGGCGTGCTTGCCGCATCCTCATCGCCCAGGAATTTCACGTACCCGCCGATGGGCAACCAGGACACTTTCCAGCGTGTGCCCTTGCGATCCGTCCAGCCAAAGATTTCGTTGCCGAAGCCGATCGAAAAAGTTTCCACGCCGACGCCGAAGAGCCGCGCCACAAGAAAGTGACCGAGCTCGTGAATGCCGACCACGAAGGTTATGACGAAAACAAACGCCGGCAACCCCAGCGGCGCCCAGTCCAACACGTTGTGAAATACCGTCAGCATTCCTGCTCCCGCACGCCCGCCC
>JAGWVX010000386.1 GCA_018970685.1 Alphaproteobacteria bacterium
CGCGCCGGGGTGGATGAACGTTCATCCACCCCGGCGCGGACCTCTATCTGTATCGTATATCAAACGCAATATGTCAATAAACTGTTTCATCACGTTCTGATATCGAACATTTTACTTGTTCAGACTTGGGAAGAGGCATACAACTCGCGATCCGGGGTGCCGCTGGCACCGAAATGGAGCGCTTTATGGCCTTTCGTGGCCTTTTCATCGGAATCGACCGGTATGCCGCGCCCGGCATCGATTGGCTGAACTGCGCCCGGAGGGATGCCGTGGCCCTGGAGGCCCTTTTTTCTGACACGCTGGGCGGGACGACGGTCCTGCTCACGGACGCCGAGGCAACGAGGGGTCGCATAGAAGAAGAGTTCGCGCGCCTTGCCCAAAGCGAGCCCGACGACACCGTCGTCATTGCGTTCTCGGGGCACGGTTCGGACACGCACGAGCTCATTACCCATGATGCCGATATCGCCAATTTGGCGGACACGGCCATTCCCCTGGCTGAGCTGGCGCATTGGTTCGGCCGGATACCGGCGCGGCGTCTGGTGCTGTTTCTGGACTGCTGTTTTTCCGGCGGTATGGGATCGAAGGTATTTCATGCCGAAAACCTGCCGCGCGACATGGCATCGGTGGATGCACGGCTGACGCAACTTTCCGGTGATGGCCGCCTTATCATAACCGCTTCTGCCGCCACGGAGCCTGCCTGGGAAAATCAGCGAACCGGTCACGGCTACCTCACGCATTTCGTTCTCGAGGCCCTACAAGGCGCCGCGGAAGTGACAGAGGCTGGACGTGTTCCGGTCTACCGGCTTCTCGAATACATCACGCGGCGTGTAAGCGACGCCGTCAGCCAATTCGGACATTCCCAACGTCCCGCATTGCGCGGCAGCATCGATGGGGAGCTTACGTGGCCGGTATTCGTCGCCGGACCGCGCTATCGGACGGCCTTCCCTGAACGCTGCGCGGCCAATGCGAGCGCGGACCTGGTGAGCCTTGCCGCCTTCGGCTTTCCGCAAGCGCTGATCGACGCGTGGGGAAATGCGATCCCGGCCCTCAACCAGCTTCAGGTCGATGCGATCAACGAGTTCGGCGTACTGAACGGTCTCCACCTGGTCGTCGTCGCTCCGACCTCGTCGGGAAAGACGATGGTCGGGGAGCTCGCAGCACTGCGCAGCACGCTCGATCGTCGGCGGGCGCTGTTCCTGATGCCCTTGAAGGCCTTGGTTGCCGACAAACGCCGGCACTTCGACGAGGTCTACGGTGCGTTCGGTATTCGTACAATGGAAGCAACCGGCGAAACCGACGACATCACGCCGCTCTTGCGCGGCCAGTACGACATCGCGCTTTTGACCTATGAAAAGTTCGCGGCGATCGCCCTGAGCTATCCGCATGTGCTCACGCAGGTGGGCACGATCGTGGTGGACGAGGCGCAGATGATCGCCGACGGGTCGCGCGGCGCCAATCTGGAGTTTCTGCTCACGTTGATTCGAATGCGCCGCCGCGATGGGATTGAGCCGCAGCTGATCGCGCTCTCAGGCGTGATTGGAGAGACCAACGGGCTGGAGCGTTGGCTTGACGCGCGGCTTTTGCGCCGCGACGAAAGACCGGTGCCGCTCGACGAAGGTTTGCTTCTCGGTGACGGTCGCTATCGTTATCTCGCAGCGGAGGACCGCCGCGACACCCTCGGTGGCCCAATCATCCGGCCGATGTTCCGCAAGGGTAGCAGTCAGGACCTGATCATTCCGCTGGTGCAGAAGCTTGTCGCGGACGGCCAACAAGTCATCGTCTTCCGCGAGACCAAGGGTGAGACGCGGGGATGCGCGCGCTACCTTGCGGAGTCTCTGGCACTGCCAGCTGCGCAAGACGCCGTGCGGCGGCTGCCGCGCGGGGATGTCTCGCAGGCGGCGCAAAATCTGCGGGACGTTCTTGCTCGGGGCGTAGCCTTCCACAACGCTGACCTTGACCGGGAAGAACGTCGGATTGTCGAAGAGGAATTTCGCCGTAAGGACGCGACGCTTCGCGTCATTGTGGCAACCACCACGCTGGCGATGGGCGTTAATACGCCGGCATCTTCCGTTATCATCGCCGGTTTGGATCATCCTGGCGGCGAGGCTTATTCGGTCGCCGAATATAAAAACTTGGTCGGTCGTGCGGGGCGTCTCGGATTTGCCGAGAAAGGCTATTCCTATCTCATCGCCGGCGATGGGCGGGCCGAGCATGATTATTGGCAGCGCTATGTGACTGCCCGGCCCGAAGATCTGCAATCGCGGTTCCTCGATCAATCGACGGATCCGCGCTCGCTGATCGTGCGCATTTTGGCGGCTGGTGCGCGGGCCGGTGCGGGCGGCCTGTCGTCGGACGACATCGCGACGTTTCTAGAGTCGAGCTTTGGCGTTTTTCAGGAGATCCAACGGCAGGGGCGGTGGAATTGGAGCCGCGCCGATCTGCAGGATGCCGTTGCCGAGCTGGAAGGGCACGGGCTCGTTCAAGCCTTGCAAGACGGTCGGTATGAGTTGACGGCCTTGGGACAGCTGGCCGGCGAGAGCGCAGTTGAGGTCGAAAGTATCATCCGGCTCGTGGATGCCTTGCGCCCCCTGTCGCCCAATGACATCACCGATCCGACGCTAATCGCCGCGGTGCAGTCGAGCCGGGAGCTCGATGCCGTGTTCTTCCCGATCAACAAGAAGAGCAAGCAGAAAGAGCCGCAGACGTGGCTGTCGGAACTACGCCAACAGGGCGTAGCCCCGCATGTGATCGGCCAGCTGGGACGCTCTGCACGCGAGTCCTACGATCAGGCGTTGCGGGCTAAGAAGGCTGCCGCTTGTCTGCTGTTCATCTCGGGCCGCGAGATGTCCGAGATCGAACAGATTCTGACGCAGCATGGCGGGGCATTTGACGGCGCTGCCGGCCCTATTCGCGGTGTAGCGAGCAGGACCTGCGATCTGATGCCTACGGCTGCGCGCATAGCCGAATTGCTCCATCCGGACCTCG
>JAGWVX010000387.1 GCA_018970685.1 Alphaproteobacteria bacterium
GGTTGGTCAAAGTCGGGAGCGGTAAATGCCCTCAGCAGCCGAACAATTGGCCGCAAATTTTAATTTCAGCTCTTTTTCCAAGGCGACGGAGCTGCGGCAGCGCGTGTTCTTTACGCTGGGTGCGTTGATTGTTGCGCGCCTCGGCACGTACATCCCGATGCCGGGAATCGATCCAGCGGGCATGGCGCATTTTATTAATACGCAGGGCGGCGGCCTTCTCGACGTCTTCAACACGCTCGCGGGCGGCGCCGTCCAGCGCATGGCCATATTCGCCCTCGGCATCATGCCCTATATTTCGGCGTCGATCATCATGCAGTTGATGACGACCGTGTTTCCGGAATTGGAGGCGTTGAAGAAAGAAGGCGCCGCGGGCCAAAAAGTCATCAATCAGTACACACGCTACGGTACGGTCGGCCTTGCGGCGGTGCAGGCGTTCGGCATCGCAATCGGATTGGAGCATGCCCAGGGCATCGTCCTGAACCCTGGTATGTTCTTTCGTCTGACGGCCGTGGTGACGCTGACGGGCGGGACAATCCTGCTGATGTGGATCGGCGAGCAGATCACCAATCGCGGAATCGGCAACGGTATCTCGCTCATCATCATGATCGGCATCGTGGCGCGATTCCCGCAGATCATCGGCCAGGGGCTCGAAGCTGCTCGGACGGGTGCGATGAACCCGCTTATTCTAATCGCGTTTGCGGTCTTTGCCGTAGCACTCGTCGCGTTCATCGTTTTCATGGAGCGCGCACAACGGCGCCTTCTGGTTCAGTACCCGAAAAGACAGGTCGGTCAGAGAATGTTTGGCGGTGAATCCTCGCATTTGCCGCTCAAGCTGAACGTCTCCGGCGTGATCCCGCCGATTTTTGCTTCGTCCATCCTTCTGATGCCCACGACGATCGCTACGTTCAACGCGCAGAATATGCCCGACTGGCTGCAGACCGTGATTACCTATATCAGCCGCGGCCAGCCGGTTTATCTGCTGCTCTATGGCGCGATGATCGTGTTCTTTTCCTTCTTCTATACGTCGATCGTCTTCAATCCTGAGGAGACGGCCGAGAACCTGAAGAAGTATGGCGGTTTTATTCCCGGTATCCGTCCGGGGAAAAAGACTGCCGAGTACATCGATTTCGTGCTCACGCGCATCACGGTCGTGGGCGCGGCATACCTTGCGGTCGTGTGCCTCATTCCCGAAGTGATGTATGCGGACTACAACATGTCCTTCGCGCTTGGCGGGACATCCATTCTCATCGTGGTCAGCGTGACCATGGACACCGTAGCGCAGATTCAGAGCCATCTGATCGCTCAGCAATATGAAGGGCTGATCAAAAAGGCCAAGCTACGGGGAGCGCGACGTTGAATCTTGTTCTTTTCGGGCCGCCAGGTTCCGGTAAGGGGACGCAAGCGAAGATCCTCCAGGAACGCCGAGGCCTGCCGCAGCTGTCCACTGGCGACATGCTGCGTGCAGCTATTGCGGCCGGCACGGAACTTGGAAAAAAATGCAAGGCGATCATGGATTCGGGCGATCTCGTTCCCGATGAGGTCGTGGTGGGAATCATTGCCGAACGCTATGACCAAGCCGACTGCGCCAACGGCGCGGTGTTCGACGGATTTCCCCGCACCATACCGCAGGCCGAAGCGCTCGACGCCATGCTGAAAAGCCGTGGCCGAAAGATCGATTTGGTGATCGAGTTGAAAGTCGACGACGCTGTGCTCCTTCAACGGGTGGAACAGCGCATCAAGGAGAGCGGGGGTGTCGCCCGCGCCGACGATACGCCGGAGACCCTCAAGAACCGGCTGACAGTGTACTACAAGAACACCGCGCCCTTGCTGGAATATTACAAAAGGCAGGGAAAGCTCGCGACCGTTGACGGAATGGCGCCGATCGAAGAAGTGACGAAAGCGATTGCAGCGATAATAGATGGCACGGAGCGAAAGGGCTGTCTGGGGATCGGGTAATCGCGGAATTGCTGATGATCCGCCGCCAACTATCGCCATGAGGCCGCTCAGATCGCTGTCAGTTATGCGGATAAGGATATCTCGCACCCCGCCGGAGTGCGCGTTTCCTGCGGCGTCTTGCAATGGCGTCCGACGAGGTCTGCGGCGACCAGCCGGATATACGCAATCTGACGGCCGTCATTCATTATCGCGGTTGCGTCAAATCGGCGGTGGACCGCGCAGTTGCGGAAGTGGACGCCCCGCTGGTCACGGCTTTGTATGACCGACCTGGATTTATCGCGAATAACCGCTTTCTTGCTGAAAACAATAGGTAAAATCTGATTTTTGCCCACACTGCTCGCCCCTGAGCATCTGGGGGCCTGCCGGTCATCCAAAATAACCCGATTTGGGCAATTGACTGGCACCAGCGCATTAATATAATCCGCGCCCTTGCGGCCGAATTCCCTGGAAAATCCGGCTTTTGACGCCCTCGTCGCCGAGCGGCGCGAGAGGGTTGGCCAGGGTCGTCGGCCGTTTGATAATGTAATTGTTTCAAAGCCTTAAAGGCATCCGGAGAAACACGTGGCACGCATCGCCGGCGTCAATATTCCCACTCAAAAGCGGGTCCTGATCGGGCTGCGCTATATCCATGGAATCGGGCCGGCCAAGGCCAAAGAGATTTGCGATAAAGTGGGCATTGCTCCCGAACGTCGTGTCCACGATTTGACGGATGCAGAAGTGATTCATATCCGCGAAGTAATCGACCGTGATTACGTCGTGGAGGGCGATTTGCGCCGTGAAGTGTCGATGAACATCAAGCGGTTGATGGATCTCGGCTGCTACCGCGGCCTTCGTCATCGCAAGAGCCTGCCTGTTCGTGGGCAGCGCACGCATACCAACGCACGCACGCGCAAAGGTCCTGCCAAGGCGATCGCCGGCAAGAAGAAAGTGACGAAGTAAACCGACATGGCTGCTCCGGAAAAGAAGGCGCCGCGCGCCCGCAAGAAAGAAAAGAAGAACGTCGTTGTCGGCGTGGCGCATGTCGC
>JAGWVX010000388.1 GCA_018970685.1 Alphaproteobacteria bacterium
ATATAGGCACTGCCGCTGGCCGCCGGCGTCCTTTCCGTAAGGGCATGTTGACGCCAGGATTGGACGCCGAGGTTGATCAGATAGCCGCCGCCGAAGACTTGCAGCACGAGCTGCGACCACGGAAGCGCCGTAAACAGGGCCGCCAGCCCGATCAGGGTGCCCGTGGCCCATAGGACGCCGGAAGTCACGATACCCAGCACCGCCAGCATCGCCTGCCCGCGCGAACGGTTCATGGCGATCTGGCCGACCATCAGAAATGTCGGGCCGGGCATCAGCGCCGTGGTCATGCCGACGACGAACAGCGACAGCAACGGTGCGAACGCGCTCACGGCCGAAGCCTCGAACGCGCGGTCGACGACAAGCGCAGCGTCTGCGGCGGCGTCGAAAACCGAGAAGTCATGGCCGCCGGCAAGGGACGGGTCCGGGCAGCCGCCGTCGATACCCATACGAAGACGTTTTCGCCCTCGCGCACCGGCAAAGCCGGAAAATCGTTCACCGCCGCCTCGGTGACGAAATAGGCCAATACCGGCGCACCGACCGCTTGCAGCGCCGGCACGACGTCGCGTTCAAAGACGGCGGCGAAGCTCTCGTCCGCCGGATCGGCGAGACTGCAGATCGTCGCCTCAAGTATGCCCTCCGGAATCGTCGTGGCGCCGAGGGGCGGACGCGCCACCCCAGTCAGATTAAAACCAGAGGTGATGCGGGCCGGCCGCAATAGCAACACGTTGTCGGAATCGATCATGGTGGCGTTGGCGGTTTCTCGATGCGCCTTCCAGACAGGACCGCCGTAAAACGCGCCCAACGCCTGCCGGCGCGCCGCCATATCGGCAAAGCCGCGCAGCCAGACGAAACGGTCGGGATCGTCAAGGTCGCGAAACTGGCCGATGACCTGGCAACCGACCGCTTCCTGGCTTTCGACGAATTCGCGATCGAACAGCTCGATCAGCGTATCGCGCGTGCCCGGATGCACCGTGTATTGGCGAAGCTCGACGACCGAGCAACAGGGTTCACTCACGACGCCCTCGCAAAATCCATGGTCCAATTGATTTCCCAATTCACACCGCCGTCGGCGGAAAAGGCCTGCTCCCAACGAGGGCTGCCGGTATCCATGCGTGTCCAAAGAAAGCGAACGCGAATCGGCACGCCTTTGAAGCTGTCGTCCGCATAGAAAGTGCCCACGCCGTTTTTAAAGTCGCCGACCACCGGTGGATCAAGGTCTCTCGGCGCGCGGTTGTCGAACCACCAGATTGACCAGAGCATGCTCTTCGGATCAAAGGTCCGCAGCGACACGGCGCGATAAGGATCGCCGGGCAGGTCGATTACATTGTCGTCCATATTGCCCATGCCGCCGAGAATCTTTTGCACCGTACTGGTGCCTTCGAACTCCACCCACTCGCTGCAGCCGGCCAGGCGTTCCTTCAAGCGGCGGTGGCGTACGCGCCAGCTTCCCATGAAGAAATCGAAATCATGCGATGCATCTTGCATTGGTGTCCTCACTGGTGTGCGCCGGGCGCGCGCGTGACGCCGGTGTAGACGACCTGCCAGCGGCCGTTGCGTTTGACCCAAATGTCCGCGAAGCGCAGCAGCACGCGGAACTTCTTGCCGCCGTCGGCGCCGCTGGCGAGCACGAGGCCACCCAGCACGGCACCGTCGCTCCAGACCTTTACGATCGACTCGCGAACGGTGAACGGATCGAGGTGGAATCCCGGCGCCGTGGACTCAGCGATGAACTGCGCCTTGGTTTCGACGACGCCGTGGCTGTTGACCAGAATGTAATCGTCGGCGAGCAGGCGGTTCAGCGCCGCGCCGTCGTTGTGCATCTGCGCCCGGTCGTATTGCTTGGCTGCTTGCGCCAGATCGGGCGGCAGCTCGGCACCGAGCATCTGCCCAACCACCAATACCAAAGCCACGGCGAGGCCGTAGAGCAGCTGTCTGTTCATCGCTTGTCCTCCGCAACACCTCTGCGCCGCGTTGTAGGCCCATAAACATGTCATGGAATGTCAGGTATTTGTGCTAAGCTGAAAAAATGTTGGCGAGCCGTCTTCTGTCGATTCTCATGCTGCTGCAGACGCGCGGCCGCATGACCGCGCCGGAGCTGGCAGAGGAATTCGAAGTCTCTGTCCGCACGATTTACCGCGACATCGACCAGCTGAGCGCGGCGGGCATTCCCGTCTACGCCGACCGCGGGCGGGCGGGCGGCTTTCAATTGCTGGACGGCTATCGCACCAAGCTGACGGGAATGACCGAAGCGGAAGCGGAAACCTTGTTTCTGGCAGGGCTTCCCGGCCCTGCGGCCGAACTTGGACTCGCCGATCTGCTGGCGACCGCGCGCCTGAAGCTGATGGCGGCGCTGCCCGCCGGCGTGCAAGCAGAACGGATCGCGGCGCGCTTCCATCTCGATCCGGCGGGCTGGTTCAGCGCCAGCCAACCTGCCGCGCTTCTGCCGGAGATCGCACGGGCAGTATGGAGCGGGCGCATGCTGAAAATCCGGTACAGGCGCGGCGGCGAAATCCATACGCGCAAGCTGGGACCGCTCGGCCTCGTGCTGAAGGGCGGCATCTGGTACCTGGTCGCGCAGAAGGGAAAAGAGTTCCGCACCTATCGCGTCTCGAACGTCACGAAAGCCGAGACACTTGACGAAGCTTATGTGCGACCGAAGGATTTCGATCTCGCGGGCTATTGGACCAAGTCGTCGCGCGGATTCGAGGCGAACGCCTATCGGGAACGCGCCACGATCCGCCTTTCGCCGCGCGGTCGCTCGATGCTCGATTTGATGGGACCGTATGTCGTGGACGCCGCGGCAAAGACGGCCAGCGCACCGGACAAGAGCGGTTGGGTGCGATGTACCATCCCGCTGGAGTCGGCGGATTTCGGGATCCGCGACCTGATGCGGTTGGGCGAGGAGGTCGAAGTGCTTGGACCGCCTGCGCTGCGGACACAAATGGCGCAGACTCTTCGCGCCATGCTGACACCGTATGGC
>JAGWVX010000389.1 GCA_018970685.1 Alphaproteobacteria bacterium
TTGGCATATTCGCTTTCGGCAAACGCCGTCATCGCCTGCAGCACCGCACGCGGCTTCTGCGCGGACGCCGCGCTGTCGAGATAGACCAGCGGCTTGCCGTAGACCTCCCGCGACAGAATTTCGAAATCTCCGCGCGGCGGCACGAAGCTGTCAACCGCCCGCAACTTGGTTTGTGCCATCATGATGAATGCCTCATGGCGTGTGGCAAGGCGTGCTCCACATCGTGCCAGAGGGAAGCGCGAAGTTCTTCGTTCCCGATCTCCGCGACCGCATCTTCGAGAAAGGCCCGGATCAGCATATGACGTGCTTCCGTCTCCCGAATGCCGCGCGAGCGCAGGTAGAACAACGACTCCGGATCGAGATCGCCGACCGCCGCGCCATGGGCGCATTTGACGTCGTCGGCGAAGATGATCAGTTCCGGCTTGAGGTCCGCTTCCGCCCGGCCGCCCAGCAGCAGCGCCTTGGCGGTCTGCCGGCTGTCGGAACCGTTGGCGCCTTCGCGCACGGTGATCTTGCCCTGGTAGACAGCGCGCGAATGGCCACCCGCGACCTTCTTGAAGAGCTGCGTGCTGCGCGTGTTTCCGGCGACATGCTCGACATGCGAGGTCAAATCGGCATGACCTCCGTCGCCCAGTACGTTGACGCCGGAAAGATGCGCCTCGGCGTCTTCCTCCTGCAGCAGAATGTGAAGCTCCGTGCGCGACAGCCGCGAACCGAAATTGGCGAAATGGGCGCAGTATTGTGCACCGTGCGCCTCGATAACCCCGATATGCTCGACGGAAATGGACTTCAGCGCGCTGGCGGCAGACCGTACATGAGACAACTTCGCTCGCGCGGCCAGCGCGATCTCGACACCGACATTGCGCAGCAGTCCAGCGTCGCCGGTATGGGTTTCCATCAATGTCAGCGACGTCTCTTCTTCCAGCACCAACAGGACGCGGACGTTGCCGGTGGACGAAATCTGCAGCCGCGCCGGTTCGGCAATTTGCCGTCCTCGCGGCACGCGCAGTGCCACGCCGCCGTCGGCGAAAGCGAGCGACGCTTCCTTCATCGTCGGCCTGGCACCGATGGCACCCAGCTTTTGCGTTACCCATTCCGGCGCGTCGGGCTCGGCGAGATCGAACAACTCTACGCCCTCGGGCAGGTGCTCGATGCGCCACGCCGCCGTACCAGATTGCGCCACCTGCCCTGCGTCCAGAATGGCGCGCAAGTCGCTGTAGCGCCAATGCTCGAAGCGGCGGTGCGGCATACCGCGTTCGCGGAAGCTTTCGAGCGCTTCCGCGCGCCGTGCGTCTCGCGATACCACGGCCGCGGTCATGCCGATTCCTTCACCACATGGGCGTAGCCCTTGGCTTCGAGTTCATACGCCAGTTCCTTGCCGCCTTCGGCGACAATCCGCCCGCCAGCCAACACGTGCACGCGGTCGGGCACGATGTAGTTCAACAGCCGCTGATAATGCGTGATCACCAGCATGGCGCGCTCGGGCGCACGCAGTGCATTGACGCCTTCGGCCACCAGCTTCAGCGCGTCGATGTCGAGGCCGGAGTCCGTTTCGTCGAGAATGGCCAGCTTGGGCTCGAACAGCGCCATCTGGAGGATTTCGACGCGCTTCTTCTCGCCACCGGAGAAACCGACATTGAGCGCACGCTTCAGCATTTCCTCGGTGATCTGCAGCGCGGTCGCCCTCCGGCGCACGAGCTTGAGCACGCTCATGGCGTCGAGATCGCTTTCGCCCCGTGCCCGGCGCTGGGCGTTCAGCGCAGTCTTGAGGAAGGTCAGCGTGGTGACGCCGGGAATCTCGACGGGATACTGCATTGCCAGAAAGACGCCTTTGGCGGCGCGTTCCTCCGGCTTCATCGCCGCTAAATCCTTGCCGTTATAACTGATGCTGCCGCGTGTGATCTCGTAACCGTCGCGGCCAGCCAACACATGGGAGAGTGTGGACTTGCCCGAACCGTTCGGCCCCATGATGGCGTGGACCTCACCCTCGCCGATCGAAAGCGTCAGGCCCTTGAGGATTTCCTTGCCGCCGACGACGACGTGCAGGTTCTTGATCTCGAGCATTATTCGCCATCCCAATAGTCGGCGGTTGTCATCCGTCCGCGCATTTTGAGCGTCGCCTTGGCATAATCCCAATTCCTGATACCCGCAGAGATGCCGATCTTTCCAGAATCGGGATATTCCACAATCTCGGCGGTGACGTTGTTCGAGAAACCCAGGTAGCGCAGCTCCTCGCTTCCCGTGTTGATGATCTGGTGTGCTTCTCCGCCAGCCGGTGCACTGAGGCAATCGCCGGTTTTCACGGGAAAGCGTTGGTCACCGAAGCGGTATTCGCCCGTGCCCGACAGGATGAAGAACATTTCGTCGGCCTCGTGGTGGCGATGGAACGGAAACGCGATTTTTCCCGGCGGAACGACATGCAACATGCAGCCCAGCCGCGACAAGCCAAGTGCCTCGGCAACTTCGCCGATCTGCACTGCAAATTTGTCGCCGTGCGACAACGCTTTGAGCGGTAGATCGACTGGATTCACAACCGCTTTCGCATTCATCCTACGCTGCCTTCCAAGCTGATGCCGACGAGCTTCTGCGCTTCCACGGCGAATTCCATCGGCAATTGCTGCAGTACTTCGCGGCAGAAGCCGTTGACGATCAGCGACACTGCCTCATCCTGCGAGATGCCGCGTTGCAGGCAATAGAACAGTTGATCCTCGGCAATCTTCGACGTGGTCGCCTCGTGTTCGACGCGTGCCGTCGGATTGCGGCTCTCGACGTAGGGCACGGTATGGGCGCCACATTTGCCGCCGATCAGCAGGGAATCGCATTGCGTATAATTGCGCGCGTTGATCGCCTTGGGATGCACGCTGACCAGCCCGCGATAAGTGTTCTGCGCCTTGCCGGCGCTGATACCCTTCGAGATGATACGCGACCGCGTGTTCTTCCCCAGATGGATCATCTTGGTGCCGGTGTCGGCCTGCTGG
>JAGWVX010000022.1 GCA_018970685.1 Alphaproteobacteria bacterium
TCGAGCGCCTTCTGGAAGCGGCCGGCGTGGGACTTCTCGGCCTTGGCCAGGGTCTCGAACCAGTCGGCGATCTCGTCGAAGCCTTCGGCGCGCGCCGTCTTGGCCATGCCCGGATACATGTCGGTGTATTCGTGCGTCTCGCCCGCGATCGCGGCTTTGAGGTTCAGCGCGGTGTCGCCGATCGGCTCGCCCGTCGCCGGATCGCCGACGGCTTCGAGGAACTCGAGATGGCCGTGGGCATGGCCGGTTTCGCCTTCCGCCGTGGAGCGGAATACGGTGGACACGTCGTTGTAGCCTTCGACGTCGGCCTTCTGCGCGAAATAGAGGTAACGCCGATTCGCCTGGCTCTCGCCGGCGAATGCATCCTTGAGATTTTGCGCGGTCTTGCTGCCTTTTAGGGTCGGCATTCGTCTCTCCTTCGGGGTGTAAACGACGCGTCGCTCGCGTCTGCTGTGCCGAGGACGAGCATGCGTCCGCACGCACCTCAAGTCAATAGTTTAGAATTATTCTAAAGAGACTGAGTCGCAGCTGCGCTTACGACCGCCGCACATGGACGACGACGTCGACACGCTTGATCACGGTGCCTGGGGGCGGCGTCGGCAGGCCGGCGACCGCGATTTCAGGACCGGGAATGTCGGTCAACAGATTCTCGTCTTCGCAATAGAAGTGCTGGTGATCGGCGGTGTTGGTGTCGAAATAGCTGCGGGTCGGATCCACCACGACCTGCAGCAGCAATCCCGCCTGGGTGAACTGATGCAGCGTGTTGTAAACGGTGGCGAGCGAAACCTTGACGCCCTCGGCGACGGCCTCGGCGTGCAGCATTTCCGCAGTCAGGTGGCGATGGCCGTCACGGAACAGCAATTTGGCCAGCTCGTTGCGCTGCCGCGTCGGCCGCAAGCCCGCTTGGCGCAAGCGCATGGTTGCGGTTTCATTGCTGTTATCCCGTAGTTTTTTACGCATGGGCGCTGGTCCTTAATCGCTCGCTTTTGTGCGCCGTAGTGTCTATGACACCTGGGTCACAACTTGCTAGACTGGTACGGTGGCCGTTAGAATACCTCTAACTTAGAATTTTTCTAACGTAGAAATTGTCGCATGTGGCCCTTTGTCAGGGGTGTGTGCTAAAGCGTTGAAGGATCGACAAAAGTGGACACGCCAAACCCAGCAAGGAAATCCAGTTTCGATCTGGCGGGCCTTCTGGCCTGCGCCAAGGGCGAGCTTTTCGGCCACGGCAATGCGCGTCTGCCGATGCCGCCCATGCTCATGTTCGATCGAATCACAAAGATTTGCGACCGCGGCGGCACGCACGACAAGGGTCTGATCACCGCCGAAATGGACGTGCATCCCGACCTGTGGTTCTTCAAATGTCATTTCCAAGGCGATCCGGTGATGCCGGGCTGTCTCGGCCTGGACGCCATGTGGCAGATGGTCGGCTTCTTTCTCGGCTGGCTCGGCGGTCTCGGCAAGGGCCGCGCCCTGGGCGTCGGCGAGGTGAAGTTCAGCGGCATGGTGCTGCCGTCCAACAAGATGGTCAGCTACGCCATCGATTTTAAGCGCGTCATCATGCGTCGCCTCGTCGTCGGCATCGCCGACGGCGTCATGAAAGTCGACGGCCAGGTGATCTACGAAGCGAAAGATTTGCGCGTCGGTCTGTTCAGCGACGAAGCCGCTGGCGCGACGGCATAAACACAGCCCCGTCAGGCTCTCAGAAGAAGGAATCCTCCCATGAGGCGCGTCGTCGTCACGGGGATGGGCATCGTCTCCTCCATCGGCAACAACACGCAGGAAGTCGCCGCCTCCTTGCGCGAGGCGAAGTCGGGCATCAGCGCGGCGCCGACCTATCGCGACCTGAATTTCCGCTGCCAGGTCGAAGGCAGCATTAAGATCGATTTCGACTCCCTCATCGACCGACGCGCCCGCCGCTTCATGGGCGACACCGCCGCTTACGCGTTCGTGGCGATGGACCAGGCGATCCGCGATTCCGGCCTCGAAGAAAAAGACATCGTCAACGAAAGGACCGGCTTGATTGTGGGTTCGGGCGGTCCTTCCACCCGCACCCTGGTCGCCGCCGCCGATACGGCGCGCAGTGCGGGGCCCAAGCGCATCGGCCCCTTCGCGGTGCCGAAGGCGATGTCCTCGACCTGTTCGGCGGTGCTGTCGACCTGGTTCAAGATCAAAGGCGTCAATTATTCGATCAGCTCCGCCTGCTCCACCAGCGCCCATTGCATCGGCAACGCCGCGGAACTGATCCAGTGGGGCAAGCAGGACGTGATGTTCGCCGGCGGCGGCGAGGAGCTCGACTGGACGCTGTCGATGCTGTTCGACGCCATGGGCGCCATGTCGTCCAAATACAACGCGACGCCGCAAAAGGCCTCGCGCGCTTTCGACAAGAACCGCGACGGCTTCGTCATCGCCGGCGGCGGCGCGGTGGTGGTGCTGGAAGAGCTGGAGCATGCCAAGGCGCGCGGCGCCAAGATCTATGGCGAGCTGGCGGGTTACGGGGCCACCTCCGACGGCCACGACATGGTGGCGCCGTCGGGCGAGGGCGCGGTGCGCTGCATGCGCCAGGCGCTGGCGACCGTGAAAGGGCCTATCGACTATATCAACGCCCACGGCACCTCGACGCCGGTGGGCGACGTCACCGAAATCAAGGCGATCCGCGAGGTGTTCGGCGGCAAAATTCCGCCGATCAACTCCACCAAGTCGCTGGCCGGCCATTCGCTGGGCGCCACCGGTGCGCAGGAGGCGATCTTCTCGCTGTTGCAGATGCAAGGCGGCTTCGTCGCCGAAAGCGCCAACATCGAAGAGATCGATCCCGATGTCGCCGACGCGCCGATCGTCAGAAGCCGCGTCGACAACGCCAAATTGGAACGCGTGCTGTCCAACAGTTTCGGCTTCGGCGGCACCAACGCGACGTTGGTTTTCCAGCGTCTCGACGCCTGAGCGCTTTGCGCCGATGGCGTATGGTAATTGCATGACGGTACCGGTAGACCGGTATCGCGTTTCATTTTGAAACACGAGGACGCATGACTGACGCAGCCTTGATGAAGGGGCGCCGTGGACTGGTGATGGGCGTTGCCAACGACCATTCCATCGCCTGGGGAATTGCGCGCATGCTGGCGGCGCAGGGTGCGGAGATCGCCTTCACCTATCAGGGCGACGCCCAGGCCAAGCGCCTGCGTCCGCTCGCCGAGTCGATCGGCTCCAAGCTGGTGCTGCCGGGCGACGTGGAAGACGATGCGCAGCTCGACGCGGCCTTCGAGACGCTGAAGCGCGAATGGGGCAGTCTCGATTTTCTGGTTCACGCCATCGCCTATTCGGACAAGAACGAGCTCAAGGGCCGTTATGTCGATACCACGCGCGAGAATTTCGCCCGCTCGCTGTCGATCTCCTGCTACTCCTTCACCGCCGTGGCCCGGCGCGCCGCGCGGCTGATGTCCACCGACATGGGGCATGGCGGCGGCGCGATGGTGACGCTGACCTATCTCGGCGCCAGCCGCGTCATGCCGAATTACAACGTGATGGGCGTGGCCAAGGCGGCGCTGGAAGCCAGCGTGCGCTATCTCGCCGCCGATCTCGGCCATGACGGCATCCGCGTCAACGCTATCAGCGCCGGTCCGATGCGCACGCTCGCCGGCTCCGCGGTGGGCGACGCGCGTCTGGTGTTCAAATGGAACAAGGCGCACAGCCCGCTGAAGAAAACCATCGAACTCGAGCATGTCGGCGGCGCGGCGCTTTATCTGCTCAGCGAGCTGGCGGCGGGCGTCACCGGCGAAGTGCACTTCGTCGATGCCGGCTTCAACGTCGTGGGCATGCCGCCGACGGCCGACCTCAAGGGTTGGGTCGCGCCGGAGGGCGGCGATGGAGAGAAATCCAATGGCAACGGGCAGCGCTAAGAATTTTCCTCTCCCGTTTACGGGGAAGGTGGTTCGCAGGACCGGAGGGGGCGTCGCAGCCGCCGTTTTAACTTTTGCGCTTCTGGGCGCCGCCGCCAATGCCGGTTGGCAGGACGTCGCCTCGCGATACGATCAGGCGCGCTTCGCCAAGCTGGCGGAATCGCGCGCCGCAGGCCTGGCGCAGGCCTCGCAGCAAGGCGGCTCGGGCGATGCCTCGGCGATTCACGAGACGCTGGATCCCGTGGCGGTCGCGGCCGCGCCAAGCGAGATCGAAGGCGATTGGCGCTGCCGGCAGATCAAGCTCGGCGGCATGACGCCCTATATCGTCTATTCCTGGTTTCATTGCCGCATCGCCGAACAGGACGGCCATCTCACCTTCGCCAAGCTCAGCGGCAGCCAGCATGCTTTCGGCACGCTTTATCCCGAGGGCGGCGGCTTCGTGTATCTCGGCGCCACCACCATGAAGGGCGAACCGACGCGCCATTATTCCGGCGACGGCGCTTCGGTGGGTGCGCCCGCCACGCCCGACGACCAGATCGGATTGCTCAGCCTGACCGGCCCCGGCCGGGCGCGGCTCGAACTGCCTTACCCGGTGCAGGAATCGACCTTCGATGTGATCGAGTTGAGGCGCTGATGCGCCTTAACCAGGTTACGGTTCCGGCGCTCGATATCGAGCGCTCCGTCGCCCTTTATAAGACGCTGGGCCTCAAACTGATCGTCAAGAACGATCATTACGCCCGTTTCGAACTGCCCGACGGCGATGCCACGCTGTCGCTGGAATTGACGGACGACGTGCAAGGCGCGGCCAACGGCCCGCATGTCTATTTCGAATGCGACGATCTGGATGCGCGCGTCGCCGCGCTGAAAGCGCAAGGCGTCGTCTTCGACGCCGATCCCGCCGATCAGCGCTGGCTGTGGCGCGAAGCCTGGCTCACCGATCCTTCCGGCGTGAAGCTGTGTCTCTATTTTGCCGGCGACAACCGCCGCTTCCCGCCCTGGCGGTTGACGGAGTAGTTTTCGCAATTGCCCAAAATCGTCATGCGCTAAGCGGGCCATGACGGCAAATTTGTTCACGCGCCCTCGACGGCGAGTTTCTTCATATCGTCGGCGCTCGGTGCGGTGGCCGTTTTTCAACTATCCGCCCAAACCCAGAAACACCACGGCCGCGCGTTCGAGGCGGATCATGTCGACGCGGCTTAGCGCGCCGATGCGCCGGCCGAGCTTGGTCTTAGGAAGTGTCGTGATCTTGTCCACCATCAATCGAGACGTGGCCGCCAAACCGTTTTCTTTAGCCGGTTCAATGACAAGCCTGAACAGCGGCCAGTCGCCGGCGTCCCGCGTAAAAGGGCAGACCGTGATCGAATCCAAGCTGCTGAATTCGTCGGCTTGCACGATCACCACAGGTCTTGGCTTGCTGATGTAATCGGGCCCGCCCGCGGCGGTCCAGATCGCGCCGCGTTTCACTCCAACTCGCCCCAGATGGAAATCGCATCGACGAAATCCTGATCTTCTTTTGCGAAGGGACTCTGCGCCGCCAGGCGCGACTGCCGCCGCGCTTCGGCCTTGAACGCAGCCGAACGCGTGTCCGGCACCCAAATCTGGATCGGGCGCAAGCCTTGCTTGCGCAGGCGGTCGCGGTGCGCCTGCACCTTCTGCCGCGATGTTTGCGTCTTGAGCTTCTGCTTGCCGGCCATGACACGCCCGATTATGGTTACATGTAACCATAACAGCTTTGCCGCCGCGCAGCAATCGCCCCTTACACCCGCGCCTTCGCCGCGTCGGTGAAGCGGGCGAACAGGTAATGCGAATCCATCGGGCCGGGCGAGGCCTCGGGATGGTACTGCACGCTGAACACGGGCTTGCCTTCCAGGCGCAGCCCGCAATTGCTGCCGTCGAACAGCGAGACATGCGTCTGGATCACGCCCGGCGGCAGGCTGTCGCCGTCCACCGTGAAGCCGTGGTTCATCGACACGATTTCGACTTTGCCCGTTTCGAGATCCTTCACCGGATGGTTGGCGCCGTGATGGCCTTGCGGCATCTTCTTGGTCGTGCCGCCCAGCGCCAGGCCCAGCATCTGATGGCCGAGGCAGATGCCGAACACCGGCAAGCCGGAGTCCACCAGCGCCTTGATGGTCGGGATGGCGTATGTGCCGGTGGCCGCGGGATCGCCGGGCCCGTTGGACAGCACCACGCCATGCGGCTGATGCGCCATCACCTCGTCGAACGTCGCGTTGGCCGGTACCACGGTGATGTCGGCGCCCATCCCGGCCAGGATGCGCAGGATGTTGCGCTTGACGCCGTAATCGATCACCACGGCGCGGAACGTCGGCGCACTCTGCTCGCCATAACCTTTGTTCCATTCCCACGGCGTCTGCCGCCATTTGCTCGTCTGGCGCGACGTCACCTCTTTGGCGAGGTCGAGGCCGACCAGACCCGGGAATTCCTGCGCCGTCTTGGTCAGCGCCGCGATGTCGAACTTGCCCGTCTTGGAATGGGCGATGACGCCGTGCGGCATGCCCTGCTCGCGGATGCGGCTGGTCAGCGCGCGGGTGTCGAGCCCGGCGATGCCCGGAATGTTGTGGCGCTTCAGCCAGGCGTCGAACGTCAACAGCGCGCGATAGTTCGAGGGAATACGCGCATCCGCCCGCACGATCACGCCGCGCACATGCGGCGTCAAACTCTCGATGTCCTCGTCATTGGTGCCGACGATGCCGATATGGGGGAAGGTGAAGCAGATGATCTGCCCGGCATAGGAGGGATCGCTGAGGATTTCCTGATAGCCCGTCATCGCGGTGTTGAAACAGACTTCGCCCACCGCCTTGGCGTCGACGCCGAAGCCATAGCCTTCGAAGACGGTGCCGTCGGCCAGCACCAAAGCGGCGCGCGAAAACGTCTCCGCCGGCTTGGCGGCGGCGAAGGAAAGGGCATCGGTCATGGGAGTCCTCGAATTTGCCGGAAAATAGGGACGCGGCACGGGCCGGTCAACACCGGATCTCCGCCGACGCCGTCTCAGTCCTGAGGCGGCGGTTTTCGCGGCGGGCGCGGCTCCTCGATCCAGGAGGTCCAGGTATCCGCGCCGTCCAGGTGCCGTATGCGCGCGGCCGCCACCGCCTCGGGCGGCATCATCCGGCTGTTGACGCCCATGCGATCGTAGGCCGGATCGACGGCCAACCAGTGCGTGATGCAGCCGCAATCGGTGCAGCGGTGGGTGAAAAGCGTCTTGTCGCCCCCCAGATAGGTGTCGGTCTTGCCCGTCACCCGCACCTGCTTGGGCGAATAATAGGCCCACAGCCCGCCGGTGCGCCGGCAGAGCGAACAATTGCACGCGGTGATTTCCGTGGGCTCCGTTTCGACCTCGATCGAGACCTTGCCGCAATGACAGGTGGCTGTGACCATCGTTATTCCGTCTTTGCGTTGTGGAATAGGGCCGCGTTCCCTAAATTAGCGCCTCGGAAGGAGACCTGCCATGGCATTGCGCGACGAACTGAACAACGCCGTCAAGGAGGCGATGAAGGCGAGGGATCAGAAGCGCCTGGGCACGCTGCGTCTCGTCCAGGCCGCGCTCAAGGATCGCGACATCGCCGCCCGCACCGAATCGAGCCGCGAACCCATCTCCGACGACGACATCCTCGGCCTCTTCGCCAAGCTGATCAAAAGCCGCGAGGATTCCATCGCGCTGTACGAGAAGGGCAACCGCCCCGAGCTTGCCCAGGCCGAGCGCGAGGAGATCGCCGTCATCCGCGAGTTCCTGCCCAAGCAGATGGACGAGGCCGAAGCCAAGGCGGCCGTCGCGGGCGTCATCGCCGAGGTCGGCGCGGCCTCGATGAAGGACATGGGCAAGGTGATGGCCGCGCTCAAGGCGCGTTTCGCCGGCAAGATGGATTTCTCCAAGGCCAGCAGCGCGGTGAAGGACCTGCTGTCGGCGCCGAAATAATCTGCCGTCATGACCGGCGGTTCGCTCCTGTCGTCGATCGATCTTCTGGTGCGTGGCGGCGCTGGCCGATCCCGCTCGGACGGACGTGCCGGCGCCGCCGAATAACGCGACCGGCTGCCAAAGCTGGGGTGTTTTGGGATACAGTCCTGCCGCATACCGGATTTCGACGTCCTTCGACGCCCTGCATGATCTTCAAAAGCAAGCTGTTTTCGCTCTGGTTCGGCCTCGCGCTCCTGGCTTGGATCGCGTTGTTCTCGGCTTTCGACAGCATCGGCTTCTTCATGGGGCACTGGTACTACCCGGCGGTGATGGTCCTGGGCGCCTTCGTCGCCGGGTTGACGCCGCAAGGCGGCGGCGCCGTGGCGTTTCCCGCCTTGAGCGTCTTCCTGCACATCGACCGCGTGCTGGCGCGCGATTTCAGCATGATGATTCAGAGCATCGGCATGACCAGCGCCAGCATCTTCATCCTGACTCACAAAGACACGGTGCTGAAGGATTACAAGCCGCTGCTGATCTTCGTTCCGGTGTGCTTTGCCGGTTTTCTGCTGGGCATGCTCACGCTCCAGGCCATGCCGGTTTATCTGATCCAGGCCTTGTTCGTGTCGCTCACGGCAACCTTCGTCGTCGCCTATTACTTCCACGAACACCGCGGCACCGAGCACCGCCTCGTCGTTCCGCGGGCATGGGACGCGGCCTATCTGGGGATCACCCTGTTCCTGGGCGGCATGATCACCAGCCTGTTCGGTACCGGCGCGGACATTCTTCTCTATACGCTGTTGATCACCCATTTCGGCATGAAGGAAAAATCCGCGACCTATGTCAGCATCGTGCTGCAGGCCGCCGTCAGCATTCTGGGCTTCACCTATCGCGGCTTCGTCGATCATGGGCTGAGCCATTATCAGATCGAAACCTGGTTATGCGCCTATCCGGTGGCGTTGTTCATGGCGCCGTTCGGCGCCTATGTGCTGTCCAGGCTGCATGTCGACTGGATGTTGATTGCGATCGTCGTGCTCAATATTTTTCAGCTGCTTTATTTCAACCTCAGCCGGCCCGCTTACGAGAAGACCCTGGCGTCGGGCGTCTTCTGCCTGTTTTTTTCCGCGGCGTTCTATCTTCTGCTCCGTCATATGAGCGCCCGGAAGGCGCGCTTGGCCGCGAGCCCGCGATGCGCGCCGCTCCCGGACGAGGACGGATAGCAAACGCTTTTGCGCGGCGGATGCGCGCTATTCCAGCGATACGGCCGCGTCGTGCCGGTTTGGCGCGGTTCAAAGTGTGAGGCCGAATTCCGCCATTGCCGCAATGACGCCGCGCAATCTTTGGCCCCGCTCGGTCAAGCGATATTCGGTGCGGGGTGGGACTTCAGGATAGATCGTCTTGGTCAATATCCCTTGCTGTTCCATAAACCGCAGCCGCGCCGCTAGAACCTTCGGGCTGATGCCCGGAAGTGATCGCATCAATTCGGAATATCGCTTTTCCCCCTGCAGAAGATCGCGGACGATCCGCGTCGTCCATTTTCCATCGATGATGCGGGCGGTTTTGCCGACCGGGCAAGACGCTTCGCAGGCCTCCGCGAGAACCCGTTCGACGACATCTGCGTTCATGGGCTGCCATCTTTACATTGGTTTCCAAAAGGTAAGTACTTCCGAAAAGAAAGTAAAGGCGATATGGATGCCTGCGTAACCTATGCCTGGAGCGCAAGATCCATGACGTCCCGTCACCCAAGGCTCTTGAGTGCGACCCTAGGACTGATCGCGCTCATACAGCTGATCCTCGGCGCTGCGTTTTTGGCGGCCCCGGAACGAACCGCTCAAGTCTTGGGGCTCGCCGCCGCTCCCGGTTGGACGAATTGGCTGTTCGGCATGATGGCTGCCCGCTTTCTCGGCTTCGGCTATGGCATGGCGGTTGCCGCGCGCGATCCCCAAGGCGCCCGCTCTTGGATCAAAGCGATGATCGCGATCCAGGCGATCGATTGGTTCGTGACGTTGAAATATCTGAATGCGGGCGCCGTCACCCTCGCACAGGTAAGTACGGCGTCTTTCCTGCCCGTTGTGTTCGTGGTCGTCCTGACGCTTGGATTGCCAAAGCCTGTCAAAGGCGTTTGAGCAACGGCGATGCGTTCGCTATCTGCAGCATTTTTCTCGTGGGTGCAGGGCGCCCGATTCTACATCGACACGCATGCCGAAGCTGTTGCACTCGTGCCGAGCGGCGAAGGAAAGACATGGCTGGACGTCGGTTGCGGTCCGGGCCCCGTCGCCCGGCTCGCGTCGCGCCGCGGCTATCGGGCGACAGGCATAGACCGGAGCCCTAAGATGATCGAGCGCGCGGTCCGTCTCGCGCGCGGCGAATCCTCGTGCCGCTTCGAGATCGCAGACCTGGAAGGCCTTGCATCGAAATATTCCGCTGATGTGGTTTCCGCTGCGTCCTTGTTGTTCGTCGTGCAGGAACCCGAGGCCGCGCTCGTTCAATTGTGGAGCTGCGTTCGTCCCGGCGGAAATCTTCTCGTCGTAGAGACCACGGAAAAAATGGCGCCGCGTGCCGCGCTGCAAACGATGACGCACATACGCCCGGGACGTCGCCTCGCATTGTTGTTGTGGGCGCGGGCGCGCAATGGGCGGTCGGTCGCCCCTTCGGTTTATGACCGGCTTGCCCCGGCGTCCGGATCGCGCACGCCGCTCTTGGACGGGCTGGTCTCGGCCTGGGTATTCAAGAAGACGTAGTCGTTCGGCCTTTACGGGGCCGCGCTTGGGCTTAGAACCTCCCTCAACGGCGCGCTAACAAGATTCTTTGGGGTTTCCCGGCATTTCCTGCCGCAACCTGCTTAAATAAGCCCCATGCGCTACGGCCCCAACCTGCTCGACGAAATCCTGTGCCGGACGGACATCGTCCAGCTGGTCGGGCGCAAGGTGAAGCTCACCCGGCGTTCTGTGACTGCTGTCCCATTACGTAGCCGACGTCATAGTCGCAGGGATAAGATTAGGGCTCGTTAACCAAGGTGGGCGCGAGTAAAATTGCGGCGCAATTTGCGCGGACTAACGCCAATTCAATCCCGCACCCCTCAAAGCCCAGATGAATGGTTGCAATTGTGCAGGCAAAACAGGAGTGCGGCAAACACGCTTAACCGGAATTGGCAACCTGCCGCATGTTGGGATCACGTTGGACAAGCGTTGGAATGTTGTCTCAAGGCGGCAATTATGAAGAAGTTTATGCTAAATCGCTGGCCGGATCAGCACGAACGTCCAGAATTGTGGGTGCACAACTTAAGAGATTTGGCCTTGATATTGGGAATAGAGCCGAAGACTTTCGCCCCGACTGACCCGGCGGCAGCGGCTTGGCGATTAGCCCTTACTTGGGATCGGCAGCACGCGTACAATGTGAACAAGCTTCCCAGCATTGTTGCAACTCAGATGTACGAAGCGGCATTTGGGTCAAATGGAGTTGTGGAATGGCTAGCAAAGCGCTACCGCCTAAATATTTAGAAGCCGGCCAAGAGTACTTGGCAGCTCTGCAGATGCTTGGGCTGGAGCCGGAGTTTTTGGGTTGGGGCATGGACGAGGCGCATGATGAGTGGAATCTTGTTCTGGTAACCTCGATCATCGAGATTGGCGGCCCTCTCGCGCTAAGCAGACTGCTCTTTAGGGCATATAATCTGAACGCCACTCCTAAAGAAATTTCGCCTTTCATAGTACGAACGTTCGGTTCGGAAACGCTTTATGCGCCGGAGCTGAAACATTTGAACGAGGTAAAAGCGGGAAGAGTCACAGCTACCGCGGTTAGAAATGCGGATGGAACGTTTCCTACGGGGAGAAAGGCAAAGCCCATTCCGGTTCAAGCTATTGAGAAAAGCGTCGGCGGCATTCGAGTGGATTCGAGATACGCCTACCTAATTGCCCCTCGTGATTTGAACCGCAAACAGAAAACCGAAGAATGGACGCGCTTTAGAGAGAATGTCGAAAGGCTCGCTGCATAAAACCTAAGCCCAAAGCGTATTCTGAAGCGGAACAACTGTCGCGCGGATTTATGTGCCGCGCTGCTCCAACTATATGGGACACGCGCTCGGTCTGGGCCAAGACGTTGTGGGTTGAATCACGAAGCGGGCCGCATTTCCCGCCGCAACCTGCTTAAATAAGCCCCATGCGCTACGGCCCCAACCTGCTCGAGGAAATCCTGCGCCGGACGGACATCGTCCAGCTGGTCGGGCGCAAGGTGAAGCTCACCCGGCGCGGCCAGGCGATGTGGGGCTGTTGTCCCTTCCACAAAGAGAAGTCGCCGTCCTTCAAGGTGGAGAACGGCCGGCGCGCTTACAAATGCTTCGGCTGCGGCAAGGGCGGCGACGCCTTCAAATGGCTGATGGAGACCGAAGGCCTCACCTTCCCCGAGGCGGTCGAAAAGCTGGCGGGCGAGGCGGGCGTCGAATTGCCCGCTTGGACGCCGGAAGACGAAGCCCGCGAAGAGAAGAAGAAGTCGCTCTACGACGTCATCGAAGCCGCTTGCGTGTTTTTCGAAGCGCAACTGCGCGAACCGTCAGGCCGCGCGGCGCGCGATTATCTGAAATCGCGCGGACTGGACGAGGCCTCGGCCAAACGGTTCCGGCTGGGCTACGCGCCGGGCGGCAACGGGTTGATCGAATTCCTCAAGACCAAGAACATCACCGTCGACGACATGATCGCCGCCGGTCTGGCACGTCCCGCCGAATTGCGTAGCGACAGCGTGCGCAATGAACGCGGCACCCGCGACTTCTTCTTCAACCGCATCACCTTTCCCATCGCCGATCCGCGCGGCCGGGTGGTGGCGTTCGGCGCGCGCGCCTTGGAAGCCGACGCCAAGCCCAAATACATCAACACCGGCGATACCGCGCTCTTCGCCAAAGGCCGCCAGCTCTACAATTTCGCCACCGCCCGCCCCGCCGGGCTCAAGGCGCAGACCATCGTCGTCGCCGAAGGTTATATGGATGTGATCGCTCTGGTGCGGGCCGGGTTCGAAGCGGCGGTGGCGCCGCTCGGCACGGCGCTGACCGAGGACCAGCTTCATCTGTTATGGCGGGTGGCGCCCGAACCGGTGATGGCCTTCGACGGCGACGACGCCGGCCTGCGCGCCGCCCATCGCGCCGCCCGTCTGGCGCTGCCCGCCCTCAAGCCGGGCCATTCGCTGCGCTTCGCCTTCGTGCCGCCCGGCGAAGATCCCGACAGCCTGATTCGCGCTTTCGGTCCTGCCGCCATGCAGAAGATTCTCGACGCGGCGGAACCTCTGGTGCGGGTGCTGTGGCGGGTGGAGACCGAAGGCAAGGACTTCTCCACCCCCGAGCGGCGCGCCGGGTTGGAGCGGTCGCTGGCAGACATCGTATCGCTGATCGGCGACGGCAAGATCGCCGATTACTACCGCCGCGAATTCGAGCAGCTGGTGTTCGACAGCTTCAAACGCCGCCCCGCCGCGCCCGCGCGCACCCCCTATCGGGGGTCCGCCAAAGGCGACCGCCGCGGCACCGACCGCTTCGCGCCGCAGGGGCCTGCCGTCTCGCCGGCCGTCAAGAACAGCCTCTTGGTCCGGGCCGGAGGAGCTCAAAAAGCCAAGGAGGCCGAGCTGGCCCGCCTGCTGCTCGAGGACCCCGATCTGGCGGTGCGGCACGGCGAAACCCTTGCCGCGATTCATTTTTCCGACCCCTTGCTTGACAGGCTGCGCCAGGAACTCTTAAACCTCGCCGCTTCCGGCTTCAGACTTGAAAAGGGGGGGCTGGAGAACCATCTCGTTCGTGCAGGCATGGCAGAACTCGTGGAGCGCTTGAAGGCGCATGGCGCGCGAGGCCCGGCGGGCCGGGAAGGCGCGGAGGACGAGGATGCGCGCTTTTTGCGAGCCGCCGCTCAGCTTCGCGAAATGGCGGAGCTGGGCCCCGAGCGGAAAAGGGCTCTGGAGCGTTTCAAGTCCGAACCGAGCGAGGAAAGCTGGCACGAGGCGCAGCGCTTGCTCGGCATCCGGAGCGAAGAGTAGCACAGGCGTCCATTGGCGAATTTCGTGCGATAGGTTAGGAACCATTCTGTTGCGCGCGCAACGGACCCCAAAATGAGGGAGCACTCATGGCAAAGAAGTCGAAGAAGAAGAAAGCAGTGAAGAAGAAGAAGGCGAAACTGGCTACCAAGCGCCGGGTCGCCAAAGCGGCGAAAGCGCGGAAGCCCGCGCGTAAAGCCGCGAAGAAGAAGGCGGCCAAGAAGGTCGTGAAGAAGTCCGCGGCGAAGAAACCCGCCGCCAAGAAGCCTGCGGCCAAGAAGGCCAAGAAGCGGGCGAAGAAAGCGGCGCCGGTGGCGCCGGCGGTCGATATGGGCATGCCGGCCCTGTCAGGTCTGGACGAGATGTCCGGCCCGAAGTTGTTTTAGACGGCAAGAAGACGCGCCTGGCGCGTTGTGTGGTGTGGAACATTCCGTTGCGCGCGCGACGGATAGACGAGTGACGGAACAGACGTGGCGACGAAGACGACGGCAAAGAAAACGGCGAAAGCCAAACCTGTGAAGCGTCCGGCCGCCAAGGCTGCGCCTGCGAAAAAAGCGGCGTCGAAGTCGAAGCCCGCGCCCAAACCGGCGAAGGCGGCTGCCGCGGCCAAAAGTCCCGCCAAGGTTCAGACCAAGGCCAAGCCCGAAACCAAGGCCGCCGCCAAGCCCGCCGTCGAGAAGAAGACGGCGGCGCCCGCCGTGCAGCCGGTGCCCGTCAAGGCCAACGGCAAGATCGTCCTGCCCGCCAAGCCCGGCCTGAAGCCCGGCGAAAGCGAGACCCCGGGCGACGCCGACAGCCCGCTGCTGGATATGTCCGACGTCGGCGTGCGCAAGATGATCGCGCGCGCCAAGACGCGGGGCTATGTCACCTATGACGAGCTGAACAAAGTGCTGCCGTCGGACAAGGTGTCGTCCGAGCAGATCGAAGACACCATGTCGATGCTCTCCGAGATGGGCATCAACGTCATCGAAAGCGAAGAGCAGGAAGAGGGTGCCGACGCCGAACTTCCCGCCGTCGCCGAAGGCAAGGAAGTCGCCGCCAAGGCCGGCACCGCCGCCGAACAATACGACCGCACCGACGACCCCGTGCGCATGTATCTGCGCGAGATGGGCTCGGTCGAACTGCTCTCCCGCGAGGGCGAAATCGCCATCGCCAAGCGCATCGAGGCCGGCCGCGAGCTGATGATCGGCGCCTTGTGCGAAAGCCCGCTGACCTTCGAAGCCCTCACCGTGTGGCGCGACGAGCTGACCGAAGGCAAGGTGCTGCTGCGCGACATCATCGATCTCGAAGCCATGTATGGCGGCGGACCCGACGGCCAGAACGGCGCCGACGGCGCGCCGCCCATTCCCGCCATGCCCCAGATGAACGGCAGCGCCGGTCCGGTGATGGCGGCGCCCATCGCTCCGGTGGCTCCGGTGGCGGTGTCGGTTCTCGAGGCGAAGAAGCCCGAGCCCAAGCCGGCCGCCAAGCCCGTGGGCGAGGATGGCGAGGAACTCGATCCCGCCGAAGCCGCGGCGAAGGCCGACGCCGAAGCCGCCGAGGCCGACGATTTCGACGACGAAGGCAATCTGCCGCTCTCGGCGATGGAAGCCGCGCTCAAGCCGCAGGTGCTCGAAACCCTCGACAACATCGCCAATCTTTACAAGAAGCTCGGCCGCCTGCAGGACGCCTCCGTCGAGGCGGCGCTGGCCGACGACGAGCTCTCCACCGGCCAGGAGCGCCGCTTCAAGAAACTGCGCAACGAGACCGTCGATCTGGTGAAGGGCCTCAAGCTCAACAACAACCGCATCGAGGCTCTGGTCGATCAGATGTACGGCATCAACCGCCGTCTGGTGTCGCTGGAAGGCAAGCTGTTGCGC
>JAGWVX010000023.1 GCA_018970685.1 Alphaproteobacteria bacterium
CGGCGCGCCCTGGTTGTTTTCCAACGAGATCGACATGGCGGCCAAGACTTTGCCGCCCGGCGCAATCGTGAATGTGGTCGGCGACGACGGCCGCGTCTTCGGCACCGGTACGTTCAACGCCAAGAGTCTGATTGCCGCCCGTCTGTTCGATCCCGCGGCGGATGTTGCGCTCGACGCGGAATTTTTCGCCAGGAAATTGAAACGCGCTTTGTCGTTACGGGAAACGCTTTATGCCGCGCCCTATTACCGGCTGGCGAATGCGGAAGGCGACGGGTTGCCCGGACTCGTCGTCGATCGCTTCGCGGATACCTGCGTGGTGCAGATCACCACGGCCGGTATGGAGGGATTGCTGGAACCGCTGCTTGCGGCGCTCGACGAAACGCTTGGGCCCGTGAACGTCGTCTTGCGTGCCGACGCGCCGGCGCGATCGCTGGAAGGTCTCGAACTCTATGTCCGCGCGGCGAAGGGTAAGGCGGGGCGCATCGCGGTGGAAGAGAACGGCGTGCGCTACTTCGCCGATCTGGAGGCGGGACAGAAGACCGGCTGGTATTACGACCAGCGCGACAACCGCGCGTTCCTGGCATCGCTGGCGCACGGCAAGTCCGTGCTCGACGCCTACTGCTACACCGGCGGCTTCGCGCTGGCCGCGGCGCGCGCCGGCGCCAAGGATGTCGCGGGGCTCGACAGTTCCGCTCCCGCGCTGGCTCTGGCGCAGGAAGCCGCCGCCGCCAACGGCCTGAGCTGCAACTTCGTCAAAACCGACGTGTTCGAGGAGCTCGAGCGTCTCCGGACGGCACGCGAAAGCTTCGCCGTGGTGGCCGCCGATCCGCCGCCTTTCGTGAAATCGAAGAAGGACCTCGAGCCGGGCGCCAAGGCTTATCGCAAACTGGCGCGCCTGGCCGCCAGCGTTACCGCGCCGGGCGGTTTCCTGATGCTGGCGTCCTGCTCGCACAACATTCCGCTCGAGCGTTTCCTGTCGGAATGCGCCGCCGGAATTGCGCGCGCGGGACGTTCCGCACGGCTGATCCGCCAGTCCGGCGCGGCGGGCGATCACCCCACCCATCCGATGCTGCCGGAGAGCGCTTATCTGAAGGCGCTGGTCTACGCGTTGGACTGATCAGATCGTGACCTGGGTGCCCAGCTCCACCACGCGGTTGGGCGGCAGGTGATAGAACCGCACCGGTGACAGGGCGTTCGACGCCAGCTGCATGTAGAGCCAGGTGCGCCAGCGCCCGAGCTGCGGATGCTCGGCGGGCACCAGCGTCTCGCGGCCGATGAAGAAGGTCGTGGTTTCGGGATCGACGGCCAAGCCATAGGGCCGCGCCTCGGTCAGGGCATGCGGCACGTCCGGCGTCTCGAAAAATCCGTGATGGATGTGCACCACGAAGAATCCCTTGCCGAGCTTTTCCACCGCGATGCGCTTGTCGGGCGGTACGAAGGGCGTGTCGTCGACCATCACCTGTGCGACGATCACGCGCTCGTGCAGCACCTTGTTGTGCTTGAGATTGTGCAGCAGCGCGCCCGGCACGGCGTCGGCGCGCGCCGTCAGGAACACGGCGGTTCCGGCGACGCGCATGGGCGTTTTTTCGGCGCGTTCCAGGAACAGCTCCAGCGGCATGGATTCGTTGCGGATGCGGTCCAGATGCGCGCGCCGTCCCAGCCGCCATGTCTCCATGACGATGTAGACGAAGGCGGCGATGAACAGCGGCAGCCAGCCGCCTTCCGCGATCTTGAGCGCGTTCGAGGACAGGAATGCCAGGTCGATCAGCGCCAGCAGGCCGAAGAGGGGAATGACCACGCGCATCTTCCAATGCCATTGTCGGACCGCGACGATTCCCACCAGAACGGTGCTCAGCACCATGATGCCGGTGACGGCGATGCCGTAGGCGGTGGCCAGCGCGTCGGAGCTCTTGAAGATCAGCACGATCAGAACCACGCCGACGCAAAGATAGGCGTTCATCCGCGGCACGTAGATCTGGCCGTAATCGGTGGCCGAGGTGTGGCGGATTTCCATGCGCGGCAGCATGCCGAGCTGCACCGCCTGGCGCGTGATCGAATAGACACCGGAGATCACCGCTTGGCTGGCGATGACGGCGGCCACCGTCGCAAGCACGACCATCGGAATATGCGCCCAGGACGGCACCACGGCGTAGAAGGCGATGGGCGCCAAGTTCGGATTCAAGAGCAGCGCGGCGCCTTGTCCGAAATAGTTCAGGAGCAGCATGGGAAAGACGATGGCGAGCCAGGCGAAGCGGATGGGGAATTTTCCGAAATGGCCCATATCGGCGTAAAGCGTCTCGCAGCCCGTCACCGCCAGAACCACCGAACCCAACGACACGAAAGCCGTCCACGGCTCGCGTATGAATAGTTCGATTCCGTAATAGGGGCTCAACGCCCAGAGGATTTCCGGCGCCCTGATGATGGCGGCAAGCCCGAGCAAGCCGATCACGAAGAACCACACAATCATCACCGGTCCGAACAATTTTCCGACCTTGGCCGTGCCGCGCGACTGGATGACGAACAGCCCGATCAGGATGGCAAGCGTGAGAAGCAGCACGAGTCCGCTATCGGGCAGGTTGGGATCGGCATTAGCCGCTGCAGTCGCGCTTTGCACGTCCGTCGCGCTGATGCCTTCGACCGCGGAGAGTACGGAAATCGCGGGCGTCAGCATGCCGTCGCCGAAGAACAGAGCCAGCCCGAGGATCGCCGCCGTTCCGATGGCCAGCTTGACGCGCTTGTCCAAGCCTTGCGTGCGGTGGGCAAGCGAAGCCAGCGCCAGGATGCCGCCTTCGCCGTCATTGTCGGCGCGCATGATCAGGACGACGTATTTCAGCGTCACCACCACGAACAGCGACCAGACGATCAGCGACACGACGCCCATGATGGCCGATTGAATGGCGACGTGCTCGCCCGCAGCCAATGCCGATTGGCGCACCGCGTAAAGCGGGCTGGTGCCGATGTCGCCATAGACCACGCCAAGCGCGGCGAGCGTCAGCGTCGCCTTGCGCCGCCAGGTATCGGCATGCACAGGCACGTGCGCTGGCTCCGCCTGCAAGCCTGGTTGCACCTCGAGCGGATCGTTGGCCGCTGCGGCGGCTTGTGTGTCGGTGTTGGTGTTCACGGCAAGTTCGCGGTGGACGCTCATCCGTCGGTGGGACTCGGTACAGCTTCTCTTGGCGTCTTGGTCGCCCTTTCGGGCAGTTCTCACCGGGGCCGGCCCCGCGAGGGCGCGGACCATAGTCCGGCTCGCGCCAATGACAAAGAGGGGAGAGGCAGAATTGCGCAGGAAATTAATAACACTTTGAAACTAGTGTGTTATTTTCTATTTCAGATCGGTGGGGTCGGCCGCCAGACCGTCCGTATCGTCGGTTTCGTCCGGGTCCGTACCTGCCGGCGCGGGGTTCTGGGCGACCTGCGTCTGGGACGGCACCGGCGCGCCGGGCCCGATGAACCCCTGCACCGGATAGACATGCGCGCCCCAGCTTCCGGCCTTGAGATTGTAGACTCGCACCGCGCTCCAATCGTTGTCCGCGCTGACGTCGCGCACGGGATCGTTGACATAGATGGCGCCGTCGTCGAGCCAGTTGGCGTGATCCACCCGGATGTCGCGCGAATCGATGACATCGCGCACGACCGCCAGATGGGCGCGGTTGGGACCGGCGTAGTCGTGCAACACCATCACGGCGCCTTCGGACGGCGCCGCGCTGCGGGCATAGCGGCCTGCAGCCTGGTCCCACCAAGTATAGGCGTCGCCGTAGATCGGGATATGCGCCTCGGCGCGGGCATAAGGCACGCATTGCAGCGGCGTGCCGGACGTTTCAACGCTGCCGCCGTCGAAGCTTTCGTTGGAGGGGCTGGCGCAGCCCGCCAACAGGCCGCAAAAGGCGGTTGCCACCGCAAGCCGAACGACAGACCCCACCATCAAAAGCCCTCGCTTTGCGCTCAAACGGCAGCAACCGTTGACGCAAAATAGCGCAACAGACTTCAAAGCGAGGTTAGGCCAATCGTTCGGATTCGATTGAATAAAATTTGAGGCAAATTCGCCGTCAGGTGGCGAAGAACGACCAGCCGAGCAGGCCGATGGCGCCGGCCAGCGCCACCCACGTCCAGTAGCGCATCGGAATGAAGCTGAACGTATCGACGCCGGGCGCCACCCGCGCACGGTAATTGCAGATCGGCCACAGCGTGAACGCCGAAAGCGCCAAGGCCAGCGCGCCGCCGCGATACATCATGACATCCAGCGCGGCCGGATCGGTCTCGTGATAGTTCATGCCAATCGAAATGCCGATCAGGGCGAAGATCCAGAAGAACGGTACGAAAAAGACGAGACTTCCCCATCCGCGAAAGATGATCATGCGGTTCCCCCCGGTTGATCCGCGTTCAGCGTCATCCAGGGAACATATTTTGGCAATCGTCTTGTCAGGACGGCGTTACGCCGCGGCGACGCGGGAATTCGAAAGCCTATTCGCGCGGAACGGTATGACGGGGCGCTATTTCGCGCACTTGTTGAGGGGCGCCGCCCGAGAATCCCATGGCGCCGATGGACACCAAGCCCGCCACGGCGAAGACGAAAAATGGCGCACTCCAGGCCGACTCGGTAAACGCGAAAATGGGCAGGAAAACGCCGGCGATCAGTTCCGGCCCGCCGCGCCAGCCGCCGGCATAGCGCTCGCCCGCGCGCAAGGTGCGCTGAAACACCATTTGGGTGCTGAAGAACGCGTCGTAGGTCGCACGCGCGTTGGAGAGGATGAGGCCGCTGGGAAAGACGATGGCGAGCAGCAGGGAGCGGTGCAGGCCGATGGCGCGGTGGCGGCCGAGCAGATACTGGCCGAGATAGAGATAGCCGAGGCTGCTGGAAAGGCCGAAGGCGGTGACGCCGAGGCCGAACGCCCCCACGCTCTTCAGATAAACCACGTTCATATACATCAGCGTCAGGCTGATCGAGGCGCTGACGAAGGCCAGGGTGTAAAAGGCGAACTGGCACATCTGCAGGCTCATCGCCGCCTTGCGCCACACCGGCAAATCGCTGGCCCACACCGCCGGCAGCAGCTTGCGCGCGCATTGCGCATGGCCCTTGGTCCAGCGTGCCTGCTGTGCGCGCCATGCCGCCGCCGTCTCGGGCAGCTCGCCCGGCACTTCGACGTCGCGCAGGAAGGCCGTGCGCCAACCCTTCAGCGTGCAGCGCATCGACAGGTCGAGGTCTTCCGTCAACGTGTCGCCGGTCCAGCCGCCGCCGTTGTCGATGGCGTCGCGACGCCAGACGCCGGCGGTGCCGTTGAACGAGATCGGCAGTCCGGCGCGGAAGCGTCCTTCCTGCTCGACGGCGAAATGCGCATCGAGCAGCAATCCCTGCGCCCGCGTCAGCCAGTTGCGATAGCGGTTGGCGTGTCCCCAGCGCGCTTGCACGAAGGCGAGCCCGGAATCGGCGATCAGCGCCGGCACGGTGTTGCGCAGAAAATCCGCCGGCGGCACGAAGTCGGCGTCGAAGACCGCGACATAAGGCGCTTCGGAATGCGTCAGGCCGAAAGCCAGATTGCCGGCCTTGAAGCCGGTGCGCTCGCCGCGCCGCAGAATGCTGAAGTTCGCGCCGTCCGGAATCGCCGCCGCGACGGCGCGTTTGAGGTCTTCGTGATGTTCGGCGCTGCCGTCGTCCAGCAGCTGGATTTCCAGACGGTCGCGCGGCCAGTCGAGCCGCGCCGCGGCCGCGGCAACGCGAACGGCCAGCGCACCTTCGTCGCGCACCGGCAGCTGCACCAGGACTGGCGGCAGCGCTTCGTCGGGCAGCCGCGGCAGGCGCACCCGCTGCTGCGGACGGAAGAGGCGGAAATAGCCCAAGATCACGAGTTGGGCGGACAGCAATGTGAGCAACAACAGGACGAAGGCCAGCCCGTACTGCAAGATCACCGATAATCCAGACATGCGGACCGCTCGGCCCCCCATCCCAACTGAGACATGCGTGCCGCCTGAACCGGCGGACTGGCGGAAACCTTACGGCCGGATCCGGGTCCGGCCCCCCAAGGCTGCGTGAATTTGTTACGCAGTTTAGTCTTTCGCAAGGGGAGGGTGCCAGCCCTTTGCGAAGCTTTGCCCAGATTACCGGGGAAAACAGTGAGGTTTCCGCGTTCCGCGCGACGTTTTGCGGCGAACCGCTGCATGATTCAGGGCGATCACGGCCTGGTCGGCGCGAGAGAAAACGCGGCTCGTTCTAATCCAACGTGCGGCGGAAGCGGCGCACCGCGATGGTGCCGGCGACGAACAAAAAGAGAATCATCGGCCAGACGTCCGGCCAGATCTCGCCGAAGCCGTCGCCCTTGAGCAGGATGCCGCGGACGATCCGCAGGAAATGGGTGATGGGCATGACCTCGCCGATCCATTGCGCCCATTGCGGCATGCCGTGGAAGGGAAAAATGAAGCCGGACAGCATGATCGAGGGCAGGAAGAAGAAGAACGTCATCTGCATCGCCTGCATCTGATTCTGGGCGACGGTGGAGATGGTGTAGCCGACGGCGAGAAGCGCGGTGATGTAGATCATCGCGGTCGTGGCCAGCAGGCCGAACGAACCGATCATCGGCACGTGGAAGACGAATTTGGCGACGGTGAGGATGAGGGCGCTCTGGAAGGCGCCCACGAAGATGTTGGGTGTGATCTTGCCGATCATGATCTCGACGGGGCGCGTCGGCATGGCGAGCAGATTCTCATAGGTGCCGCGCTCGCGCTCGCGCGTCAGCGCGATCGAGGTCGCCATCACCATGGTCATGGTGAGGATGACGCCCAGAAGCCCGGGCACGATGTTGTACTGGGTGATGTTCTCCGGATTGTAGAGCTGATGCACGACGACGTTGACCGGCGGGGCGGCGAAGGCGCGCGATGCGAGGGGACCTTTGAGGTCGTTGCGCAAACCGGTGCTGACCAGATTGGGAATGGCGGCGAGAGCGTAGGATCCCGCGGCAGGGTCGGTGGCGTCCGCTTCCACCAGCAGCTCCGGCGTTGCGCCGCGCACCAGATCGCGAGAGAAGTTCGCCGGAATCTCGACGGCGAAGGAGGCGCTGCCGTCGGCCAGCATGCGGCGCGCCTCTTGCGGCGAATTGGTCGCTTTGACGACGTCGAAATAGCTGGAATTGGCCAGTGCCGCGACGATCGAATCCGAGAACGGGCCGGGGTCGGAAATGGACACGACGGTCGCCAGATGCCGCGGCACCATGTTGATGGCAAAGCCGAACAGGAAGAGCTGCATCAGCGGAATGCCGATCAGCATGCCGAGCGTCAGCCGATCGCGGCGCATCTGGATGAATTCCTTGCCCAGCATGGCGAAGACGCGGGCGAGCGAGAAGCCTCCGTTCATACGTTCGCTCCGCCGGTTTTTTCCTGCAGCTGGATGAAGACGTCTTCCAGGCTCGGCGTGGTTTCGCCGATGGTCAGACCGGGATCGGCCCGATACGGCGCGAGCGCCTTTTCCAGCAAGGTCCGGTCGTAGCCCGAGACGTGAAGCACCGCGCCGAAGAAGGCGACGAACACCACGCCGGGCAGTCCGCGCAGCCGGCCGGCCAGTTGGCGCGCGTCGTCGCCGGCGATGGTGAACGTGACGAGGCCCGATTGCGCGATGATCTCGGAAACCGTGCCGCGCGCGACGATGTCGCCATAGCTGATGTAGACGATGCGGTCGCAGCGCTCCGCTTCGTCCATGTAATGCGTCGACACCAGCACCGTGATGCCTTGCCCCGACAGCATGTGGATTTCGTCCCAGAAATCGCGCCGCGCCTTGGGATCGACGCCGGCCGTCGGTTCGTCGAGCAGGAGCAGCTTGGGCGAATGCAGCGTGCAGGCGGCGAGCGCCAGGCGTTGTTTCCAGCCGCCGGACAATTCGCCCGCAAGCTGGTTCTGCCGGCTCTCGAGCCCCAGCTTTTCGAGCGTTTGTTTGACCAGGGCGCGGCGTCTGGGAAGCCCGTAGACCTCGGCCACGAAGTCGAGGTTCTCGCGGATCGAAAGATCTTCCCAGAAGCTGAATCTCTGGGTCATGTAGCCGGTTTCGCGCTTGATCTGTTCGGATTGGCTGCGGAAATCGTAACCCAAGCAGGTGCCCTCGCCCGCGTCGGCGTTGAGCAGCCCGCACAGCATGCGGATCGTCGTGGTCTTGCCCGAGCCGTTGGGTCCGAGGAAGCCCCACACCTGGCCTTCAGGTACGGCGATGTCGATATTGTTGACCGCTGTCTTCTTTCCGAAGTGCTTGGTCAGCCCGCGAACATCGATGGCATTTTGGTGGGTGCTCACAGCGGGCGCACGTCCACAGGCTGGCCGGGATGGAGTTTCAAGCCGCCCGGCGCGCGCGCCTCGATCTTGTAGACGAGCTGCTGGCGGCTGGCGTTGGAGAAGATCACCGGCGGTGTGTACTCCTCCCGGCTGGCGATGAAGGTCACGGTCGCGACGATGTTGGCGGCGCAGCCGTCGCAACTGATTTTCACCTTGTCGCCGAGATGGATCTTGGCGAATTCGTCTTCGGGCACGAAGAAGCGCACATAGACGTTCTGCGGCGGCAGCAGCGAAATCACCGGCGTCATCGCCGGCGCATATTCGCCTTGCCGGAAATAGACGTCCTGCACGCGCCCCTCCGTGCGCGAGACGATATCGCGCTGCGACAGCTGATAGGCCGCATTGTCGAGCGAGGCGCGCGCCTGGTTTTCGTTGGCTTCGATCTGCGCCACCAGCGCTGCGGCGGTGTCGTAGTTCGACTTCGCCTGATCGTAAGCCTGTTTCGAGGTCGCGCTGGCGTGCAGCAATCCTTCCTGGCGCGTCAGTTCTTTGCGCGCCAGATCGAGGCTGGCCTGCGCCTGACCCATCTGGCCTTCGGCCTGGGCGATGGCCGCCTGCGCGGAATCGCGCGCCGCGATCTGGCTGGTGTCGTCCAGCGCGAACAGCAGGTCGCCTTTCTTCACCCAGGCGCCGCGACCGACGGCGACGTTCGTCACCCAGCCGGCTTGCGGCGCGGAGATGAACGCGTAATCGCCTTCGGCATAGCCCAGCCACGCATGGTCGTTGTGCTGTCCGCAGCCCGCGAGGAGCAGGACAAGGGCGAGGCTCAATCGCTTCATGGTGCGGTTCCTTCGGGCGCCAGCCCTTTCAGCAGGACGTCGATATGGGTCTCGAACAGCTTCCGGTAATCGAAGGGTGTTTTGTCGTAAGGCGCGAAGGTGGTGCGCCAGATGATGCTCAGGATAAGCGGCGCGATGCACAAGCGTGCGACATGATCCGCCGGCAGGTTGCGAAATTCGCCGCTGGCGATCCCTTTGGCGATGACGCCGGACAGCATCGCCATCGCCTTGTCGATGACTTCGTCGCGCCAGAACCGCGCCAGTTCGGGGAAGTTCCCGCTTTCCGCGATGATGATCTTGGGCAGGATCACCCGCTCGCCGTGCTGGATCATTTCGGCGACGGCGCTCAGGAACATGGTCAGAAACTCGCGGGCAGAGCCTTCGAAACGGCCCGCTTGAAGCGCCGCGTCGGTAAGGGTTGCGCCGACCGATACGCGCGCCAGTGATTTGAACACGTCTTCCTTGCTCGAGAAGTAGAGGTAGATCGTCCCCTTGGTGACGCCGGCGCGCGCCGCGATGTCTTCCATGCGGGCGGCGGCAAAGCCCTTTTCGGCAAAGACGGTTAGCGCCGCGTCCAGGATTTCGCCGGGACGGGCCTGCTTGCGGCGGGTCCAGTGTTTGACGGGTTTTGCGGTCTGTTCGGTATAACTCATGGCCAATGGTTATTAAATAACCAGTCATTTATCAATAGGAATGTTGTCGAGTCGGCAGGAAAATCGCCGGATTGCCAAAAAGGCATGAAAAAGAACCGCAAAAGCGAGTAAGCTATGGCTAACACAAGGAGATTTCAGATGCGCAGATCGGCTCACCGCTTGCGTTCGCTGGCCGTCATCGCCGCGGCGATGCTGGTTCTGGGCGGTTGCGAGACGGTTGCAACGTACCATCCTCAGACGGAGCCGGGCGGCACCGGCTATTCCGACGAGCAGCTGACCAACAACCGCTACCGGGTGACCTTCACCGGCAATTCCGTCACGCCGCGCGATACGGTGGAGGACTATCTTCTGCTGCGCTCGGCCGAGGTGACGCTGCACGCGGGCTATCACTATTTCATGTTCGACACCCGCGACACCAAGGCCAAGACCACCTACCACAGCGACTTCGTCGGCTGGCCGGGCTGGCCCGGTTACGGCTGGTACTGGCACAGCTGGCCTTACTACGGGCCTGGCATGATGGACGCCGACAGCTATCCGGTGACGCGGTATTACGCCTATGCGGAAATCGTGCTGCTGAGCGACGCGCAGGCCGCGAACGAGCCGCGCGCCGTCGAAGCCGAGCAGGTCCTCAAGCACATCGGTCCCGACATCAAAGCCAAGCCGTGAGGGAAGCTACGGCCGCCGCAGCACCATGCGCGCGCGGTCGCCGTCGCGGTCGAGGCTGACGACTTCGAAGTTTTCGTTGCGGCACATATGCGGCACGTCGAGCGCGGCGAGGGGATCGTCGGTGAGGATTTCCACGCAGCCGCCCGGCGGCGCGCGCAGCAATGCGCGCTTGGCGAACAATGCGGGCATCGGGCATTTCAGGCCTCGCAGATCGAGCGGTTCGTCCATCCACTTGCCTTGACGCTGACCGGCCGCCTTCTATCCTTGACGGACGCGGGGAAGAAATCGAATCGGCGATGAAATTATTCGAGAGCCTCAAGCGCGAATATACCTACATTCGCTGCGTGACGCGAACCATGTATCGCATGCGCCGCGTCAAGCCCGACGCCACGCGCATTATCGTCGACATCATCGAGGAACACGCGGCGCGGCGCCCGGCGAACATCGCCATTCTCTATCAGGATCGCGCCGTCTCCTACCGCGGGCTCGACGAAGGCGCCAACCGCTATGCGCATTGGGCGATGGCGCAAGGCGTCAAGCGCGGCGATGTGGTGGCGCTGTTGATGGAGAACCGCCCCGAATATCTGATGGCCTGGCTGGGACTGCACAAGCTCGGCGCCGTGGCGGCGCTCGTCAACACGAATTTGACGGGTCAGTCTCTGGCCCATTCGATCTCCATCGCCGGAGCACGCCACATCGTCGTCGACGCGGAACTGGGCGGCAATTTCGCCGATGCCGCGCCGCTGCTCGATCCCGCGCCCGTAGCCTGGGCGGCAGGCGGGCCGGTGCGGGGAGCGCGCGATCTCGATGCGGAACTGGCGATCTCCTCGCCGATGACGGTGGACAGGAAGGCCCGCGCCGGTCTGACCTGCAAGGACAAGGCGTTCTACATCTATACGTCCGGCACCACCGGGCTGCCCAAGGCGGCGAATTTCAGCCATCTGCGCATGCTGTTCATGATGTACGGCTTCGCCGGCGCGGTGAACGCCAAACAGCGCGACCGCATCTATTGCCCTTTGCCGCTCTATCACGCCACCGGCGGCATCTGCGCCGTCGGCATCGCCTTTACCGCCGGCGGCACGCTGATCATCCGCCGCAAATTCTCGGCGCACGAATTCTGGGACGACTGCCGCACCTATCGCGCCACGCTCTTCCAATATATCGGCGAGCTGTGCCGCTATCTTTTGAACGCGCCGGCGCATTCGCGCGACGGCGAGCATTCCATCCGCGCCATCTCGGGCAACGGCCTGCGTCCGGAGATCTGGCCCACCTTCCAGAAACGTTTCGCCATTCCGCGCATCGTCGAGTTCTACGGTGCGACCGAAGGCAACGTCTCGATGCTGAACTATGACGGCACGGTCGGTGCGGTGGGCCGCGTGCCGCGCTACATGCGCGCCGTGTTCCCCACGCGGCTGGTGCGTTTCGACATCACCAAGGAAGTTCCGGTGCGCGGCGAGGACGGTTTCTGCATCGAATGCGCGCCGGGCGAAGCGGGCGAGGCCGTCGGCCGGATCTCCGAAGGTCCGGGGCGCGGCTTCGAGGGCTACACGCGTTCGGCGGACACCGAGAGGAAAATTCTGCGCGACGCCTTCGAGAAGGGCGACGCCTGGTTCCGCACCGGCGATCTCATGCGCCGCGACGAGCACAATTATTTTTATTTTGTCGACCGCATCGGCGATACCTTCCGCTGGAAGGGCGAAAACGTCGCCACCAGCGAAGTGACCGAGGCGCTGGGCGTGGTGCCGGGCATCCAGGAGGTGAACGTCTATGGCGTCAGCGTGCCGGGCGCCGACGGGCGCGCCGGCATGGCGTCGCTGGTAACCATCCCGGGCTTCGATCCTGCCAAGCTGGCCGGGAAGATTTCGCTGGCGCCTTTCGCGCGGCCGGTCTTCCTTCGCTTGCGGCCCGAGTTGGAGATCACCGGCACCTTCAAACTCAAGAAGGCCGATCTGGTGAAAGACGGCTTCGATCCGGAGCTCATCGACGATCCGCTCTATTGGTACAATCCCGCCTCGGCGCGTTATGAGCCGTTGACGCCGCCGGTTTATGCCGACATCGCCGCTGGTCGCATGAAGCTGTAACGCGGGGAACCGTTGCCCGCCGTAAGGGCAAGATCGACGCCCAAACGGTTTTCTGATAACGATTCGCAATGATTGCCGTGCAATCTGCGACCGCCGCAGCGTTCAATGCCTGGGCAGAAGAAAAAGGCTGGCCCGCCTTCTGCGACGACGGCTTGGTGTTCGAGTCGCCGTTTCTCGCCGAGCTTTTGGAGATTTGGCGCAAACAGGCCGGCGAGCGGCCGATTCCTCGGCGCCGGGAGATGACCGCGCGCGCACTCAAGACGCATCTGACGCAGATCGCGATCTTCGAGCGCGTGTCGGAGGAACCGTCGCGCTATCGCACGCGGCTGATGGGCACGAAGCTCGCCCAGATTCTCGGCGACATGCAGGGAAAATTCCTCGACGATGCGGCGCCTCCGGAAACCGTCGAGCGCTGGCATACCGTGCTCGATCTGGTGCTGTCGGAGAAGCGCCCGTTGCGCTTCTTCAATCCCGTCGCCTACAAGCAGCGGGAATATCTGCAGGCGGAATCGATCGGCGCGCCGCTGACGGAATCGGACGGGCCGCCGACCATGGTGCTGGTCTGCGCCGTCTTCAAAGCGAATTTCTCTTCCGCCGAAGAAGTGGCTTAATCACGCTCTTGGCGGGTTTCGGCGGATTCGTGCGCGGCTGCATTAACCAGCCTCGCTTAGCAATTCGTTAGCTTCTTGGTCGATGATCGGCCGATGACCAATGCCGCCGTCGTAGACGCCTGCGCCCAACTGAATGCTTTGGCGGAAGCCAAAGGCTGGCCGATGCGCTGCGGCGACGTTCGCGCCTTCGAGCGCGACGAGCTTGGCACGCTGTACGAGCTCTGGCTGTCGAAGGCCGCGAACGGCGTGCCGTCGCGGACGCAGTTCGACATGCAGCTGCTGCGGCCGTTCGCGCGCAACGTCACGATTCTGGATCGGGTCAACATCCACGGCAGGCGGCGTTACCGCTTCCGCCTGTTCGGCTCGGCGCTTGCCGTCCTGTTCGGCGAGCACACCGGGCGCTATCTCGACGAAATGGTTCCGCCCGCGCTGCTGCCGGGCTGGCAGACGTTCTACGACACGGTTCTCGGCAGCGGCCGGCCGCTGCGCATCACCAACTATTACCAAGTCCCGGACGAGAATTATCTCATGGGCGAGATTCTGGCCGCGCCCCTGGCCGACGAAGCGGGCGACGTCCGGCTGATCCTCGCCGCCACCTATGTCGGTCTCGGGGACGGCGTCGGCCCGGCTGTCCCGGCCTAAGCGAAATCCTTCGCCAGTTCGGCGCGCACGGCATCGGGCAGCACCGCCATGTGGCCGTAATTCCGATGGGCGACGCCGAGCACGGCGCGCTCGCCGCTCTCGAATGCCTTGATCTGCTCCGCCGTGAAGACGAAACGCAGCCAATGCACCGACGAAGTCTTGCCGTCGGGCGTGGTGCGGTCGTCGTATTCGGTGGGCGTCGCCTTGATGCGCGTCGAACCCAGCTCCAGAAACACCGTTTCCTCGATGCCGCCCAGCTTGCGCAGCGTGCGGTCGCGCGTGACGGCGTCCTCGATCTCCAGCATCAGCGTGGCGATCAGCTCCCGTCCTTGCGGGATCAGCGGATTGTAGACTTCCATCTCGCCTTCCGCCTGCGCCATGCCGCCCTTCTCGATGCGCAGCATCTCCATCACCTGCAGCCACATCGTGTCGTAGTTCTCGAAATAGAAGGTGGCGAAGGGGCCGACTTCCATGCGCCGGTTCTTTTTTGCGGCGATGACGGCCTTGCGCAGCGCATCGCGGCGCATGGCGTATTCGGCGTCGGGCAGGATGTCGGCCGGGGTGATCTTGCGTTGGATCGCGCTCATTCATGCCTCCCATAGCCCGAAGGCGCGGGCCATGATCTCGATGGGATGTTCGGGTTCCGCCGTTGGCGCGGGCTTGCCGTCCTTTGCCGCCAGCGCCTTGACGTTCTCGACGATGTGCTGGGCGGCGAGCGGGCAATCCGAGACGATATGGCCGCGCGCTTTCTCCAGCGCCGCGCGGAACACCGGGCGGCCGATCTTGACCGCCAGCGGATGGGTTTCCTTCATCACGCCGAAGGTGCCGCCGTGGCCCGAGCAGCGTTCGATCACGTCGATGGGCGTCTCCGGAATCAGCTTCAGCATCTCCGCCGCCTTCGGTCCCATCGCTTGGGCGCGGGCGTGACAGGGCAGGTGTACGGTGACGCCTTCCGGCACCGGCTTCAGGCCGGCCGGCAAGCCTTCCGTCTTGGCGATGTCGACCACGTATTCGTCGATGTCGAACGTCGCCCTGGCAAGCTTCCGCACGTCCGCGTTGTCGGGAACGATCAGCGGCCATTCGAATTTCAGCATCAGTCCGCAGGAGGCGGTCAGCGCCACGATGTCGTAGCCCTCGTCGATCAGCTTGACCAATTCCTTCGACACCTTCGCGGCGTTCTGCGCCACGCGCGCCAGATCCGCCTGTTCGAGGAACGGCATGCCGCAGCAGCCCGGATAGGCCACGCGCGTCTCCACGCCGATATGGTTGAGCACGGCGCGCGCCGCCAGGCCGGTGGACGGCTTGTTGTAGTTGACGAAGCAGGTGGCATAGAGCGCCGCCTTGCGCTTGCCGAAAGCGGGGGCTGCTGGGTTCGCCGCGGCCGGTGCGTCGCGATCGGCCGCCGCAAAGGTCCTGCTGCGGAATTCCGGCAGCTTGGCGTCGCGGTCGATGCCGGCCACCGCTTCCATCGCCGGCCGCGTCAGGCCGTTGCCTTTCTCCGAAGCCCAGTTGACGACCGGCGACACGAAGCGCGCCAGCCGTCCGTTGCGGTCCATTTCGGCGAGCTGGCGCTGGGTGAAACTCGCCTTGCCGTTCTTCGCCGCCACGGCGCGGGCCCGCAGCATCAGATGCGGGAAGTCGAGATCGAACTCGTGCGGCGGCACGTAGGGGCATTTGGTCATGAAACACATGTCGCACAGGGTGCAGGCTTCCACGACCTTGCCGAAATCCTTCGATTTCAGGTCTTCGACGCTTTCGTTCGGGCTCGCGTCGATCATGTCGAACAGACGCGGAAAGGAATCGCACAAATTGAAGCAGCGCCGGCAGCCGTGGCAGATGTCGAAGACGCG
>JAGWVX010000390.1 GCA_018970685.1 Alphaproteobacteria bacterium
TGACCCGTACGGACGTTGCGCAGTCCGAAGCCAGATTGGCGACCGCACAAGCCGACCTGACAACGGCCGAAGGGCGGCTAGCGGTCAGCCGGTCGAATTTCACTCAAGCAATCGGTCGCCCTGCTGAAACGCTTGAAGATAATCCGCCTCTTCCCAAGGCTGTGCCGGACGACGAAAAGGCTGCGCTCAGCTTGGCGCTCAAGCAGAATCCAGCTTTGACGGAAGCCCAGGAAAACGAACGGGCCGCCAGCTATGCAGTAGACGACGCAGTCGGGGCATTATTGCCGCAGGTATCTGTGCAAGGCGCCTACCAGTATTCGCAGCAATCCTACAATTCGACCATTGGAGCGGGAACCGTCGTGCACGGCCTAGGCGTAATGGCCCAGGTGAACATCCCGATTTATCAAGGAGGGGCCGAAGAGGCTGCTGTTCGGCAAGCCAAGGAACTTCACTCCCAAGCCCAGCTGAACGTGAACATGACCGATTTGCAGGTGCGAGACGCGGTCTCATCGGCGTGGAACACATTTCAGGCAGCCGAAGCCAGCATCACTTCAAACCAAGCCACGGAAAAGGCCGACGAGATCGCCTTTCTGGGTGTCAGCAAGGAACAACAGGTCGGTGGCCGCACGGTTCTCGACGTGCTGAATGCTCAGCAAGAGCTTCTCAACGCACAGGTGGCGGTGGTCACTTCCGAACGTGACGCGACGGTGGCGGCGTTCCAGGTCTTGGCGGCCGCCGGCATGTTGACCGCCAAGGCGCTGGGGCTGAAGGTCAAGCCCTACGATCCGCTAGAGCATTACGACAGGGATGCGACACGCTGGATCGGCTTTGGCGATTAAGCATTTGGACGATAAATCGCCCAATTTCTTAACTCGATCTTTGCCTTCTGTGTTCAAGTGTTTTAGGGTCGAATGAAAGCAAACTCGTCGGCCGGAGTAAGCCCATGTCATCGAGCCCTCAGCACGAACCGACGATGGAGGAGATTCTCGCCTCCATCCGCAAAATCATCTCCGAAGATTCAACGGAGGCTCAGCCTGCGCCAGCACCGGCCGTGGAGCCGAAGCCGGCGCCTGTCGCCGCGGCCGCAGCGTCCGTCGATGCGGACGTGCTGGAGCTGACCCAGGAAGTCCATGAGGCGGCGCCGCAGCCGATCCCTAATCCGGCGCCTGAACCGGAACCGGTTCGCGCCGTTGTGCCACCCGAGAACGACGTGGTGTTCGAGACCATCGAGGAACCTTCCGTGACAAGTGAAGCGCCAGTGAGTAGCCACGAGGATATTTTTTCAGACAAAACGCGCCGGGCGATGGAAGACACGTTCGCGCATATCGAGCCGGAAGAAGAGGAGGCGCCGCGCCGTCCTGCTGCATCGCCCGTCGCACCCATCGACGGACGTACCGTGGAAGCGGTCTTCGAACGGGCCGTGCGGGAGGCCTTTGATCCGGTTGTAAATAATTGGCTGGGCACGAACACCGATGCCGTCGTGGACCGCATGAAGCCGCTCATCCGCGAATGGATGGACGACCATTTCCCGGCGCTTCTCGAGGGCGCGGTACGCAACGAAGTCGCCCGCGTCGTAAAGGCGCGCGGCACCAAACGCTGACCCTGACGTATTGGCGGCGTCCGGGGCGGCCGAGCCCCGGTTGACCTCTTGACGGAATGGCATCCGGGCTGGTTCACCCCTCCCCAAGGTGCCGCCGCAAGAGGGATTTGTAGTCTCATGCTTGATAAGACATTCAACTCCCAAGAGGTCGAAGGGCGCATTTACGCCCAATGGATGGCATCGGGGGCTTTTCGGGCCGGGCGCAGGCCGGACGCCGAGCCGTTCTGCATCGTAATCCCGCCGCCAAACGTCACCGGCCGCCTCCATATCGGCCACGCCCTGAACAACACCCTGCAGGATGTCTTGGCCCGCTTCGAGCGGATGCGGGGCAAGGACGTGCTTTGGCAGCCCGGCATGGACCATGCCGGTATCGCCACCCAGCTCGTGGTGGAGCGTCAGCTGGCCGAACGGCAACAGAGCCGGGTCGGGATGGGCCGCGAGAAGTTCCTGGAAGCTGTCTGGAAGTGGAAAGACGAATCCGGCGGAGCCATTGGTGAGCAACTCCGTCGCCTTGGCGCCTCAGCCGACTGGTCGCGCGAGCGCTTCACGATGGACGAAGGACTGTCTCGCGCGGTTTTAAAAGTGTTTGTAGAGCTTTATCGCCAAAACCTCATCTATAAGGATAAGAGGCTGGTGAACTGGGATCCGCGGCTGCAAACGGCGGTCAGCGACCTGGAAGTCGAAAATATCGAGGTCAAGGGCCACCTCTGGCACCTCAAATATCCGCTGGCGGACGATTCTAAGCGTTTTGTCACGGTGGCGACGACGCGACCGGAGACCATGCTCGGCGATACGGCCGTAGCCGTCCACCCCGACGACGAGCGCTATAAGGCGCTGGTGGGCAGGCAGGTACGCCTGCCTTTGACCGGCCGGCTGGTCCCTATCATCGCCGACGAATATTCGGACCCCGAAAAGGGCACCGGCGCTGTCAAGATCACCCCAGGCCACGACTTCAACGATTTCGAGATCGGCCGGCGGCACGGGTTGCCGCTGATCAATATCCTGAACAAGGACGCCACGCTGAACGATATGGTGCCCGAGGCCTATCGCGGGCTCGATCGTTTTGTGGCGCGCAAAGCCGTAGTCGCCGATCTGGAAGCGCAAGGCCTGCTCGACAAGATCGAACCGATCGTCCACGCCGTGCCGCACGACGAGAAGACCAAGACCGTCGTGCTCGAACCCTATCTCACCGAGCAATGGTATCTGAACGTCAAGCCGCTGGCGGAGAAAGCTCTGAAAGCGGTTGAGGATGGGCGCACGCGCTTCGTGCCGGAGAACTGGACCAACGTTTATTTCCACTGGCTGAAGAACATCCAGCCCTGGTGCATCTCGCGCCAGCTCTGGTGGGGGCACCAGAT
>JAGWVX010000024.1 GCA_018970685.1 Alphaproteobacteria bacterium
CGCATGGCGGAGGCAGGCGGGCGCAGGGATCCCACATCGCAGCAGTTTCACGCCGCGCGCGGTTCAACCCTTCGTGGGCAACCTGACGATCTTCGAGCGGACGGAGCCCCATCGATACCGCGTGAGATTGATGGGGACAAGAGTTGCCGGGATTATTGGTGATATGCAGGGCAAGTTCGTTCATGAAGCGCTGCCTCGCGATACCGCTCGGCGCTGGACGATTGCCCTCGATCAGGTTCTGTTCGCGTTGCGCCCGGCACGATTCGTCAACACAGTGGCGTTCAACAACCTCGACTACTTGGAAGCCGAAATCCTCCTCGCCCCGCTGCTGGATGAACATGACAGACCTTCGATGGTATATGTGGTTACGGCGTTCAGGTCTGGCGTAGCAGCGGCACCTGGCGTCGACCAGATGCTCAGCGCCGTGAAGTCGAGTGGCTATCGAAGTTAGGGCAAGAACCTGGCCGACTTCGGTCATTCCAGCGATGGCATAGTCGCGCCATGTCCTGCCGCTCAGGTGGCACCCTAATTTGGATTCCGTGTCCGGCTTTTTTGCAGTCGCCGGTAAATCACGTACACCGAGATCAATGATCCGACGATCCACATCAAGCACTATATAGCCATAACCGGTAAGTATCTCCGCCGGGAAGAGCAGAAGAAAGCTTACGCCGGATTGTCCCCCGCAATTCGACCGCGATACGACGAGGCATGGTTATCTTCTTGTGTCTGCGGCTCCACCTTTCCATCGTTTGTCGGAGGTATCTTCCCTGATAAAATGACCGGCGAAATTGTGATCCAGGATGACATGAACAACATGCTGCCGCCCAAGCCGGCGAATGCCGTGCTCGGTATTGTCGTTGACGGTAAGCCGACGAGCGTTGGGCCTCCGACGCTGCGGGATGCCGAACAATATGCGCAGAGGCTCGTGGAATGGGGCCGAAGGGTCGAGCTCTTCGACAAAGTGACAGACAAGATCTTGAAGCGCTTGAGCTAACGATGGCGGGTCTCTGATGTACGTTGCGGGTTCGCAATGTGGGTATCCGTGGTCTTTCGGCGGGATTCGGCGTTTAAGGCTTGTTTCTCTTGGCGTTGAATATGTCGAAGTCGGTCTTCCACTCGGTCATCCCCGGCGGCGATTTTCATTGCGCAGGCATCACGACCTGGGTATGAGGCCTGACTTCTCGGCAGTTAGCGCGGCAATCACAGCCAAGATTCTCGCGGCTGTCCTGCACAGGCATACCAAGGTCGTCGATGTGACCCCAACGGGGCATCGGAAGGGGGGCCAGGTCCTCGCGGACGTGGTGACGGCCAAGGTCCGTGCGTGAGAGTGCTTGTTCGTTCGGCTCCAGTTGCAGCCGGGCCTGTGTCTTGTCAGCGCTCGACCGCACGCCGTTCGCTGCGCCGCCAAAGGACGCGGCGTCCTTCGATAATCTGCCACACCGGGAGGACAGGGATTCCGAAGCCGTCAGCTATTGGTTACGAGCCAGGACCCTAGTTTGGGCGGATTACAGGATCGGATTTTCCCGCTATCTCATTCATAATCTGCCGGCAATCGTCGTCCTCGCCAACGACTGCAACGCCGAGTTCGCTGGCCAGTTTGACGATTGCGCGCACCATGGCCAAGTCGGACTTGTTTCCAGCGGCCGAGACCAGCATGGATTTCGCTATCTTCAACCGACCCACTCGATACGTTTTGAGATAATCCAGCGAGGAATATTCCGCTCCGAAATCGTCTATGGCGATCCCCACACCCAAGCGCTGTAATTCTTCCAGTACGCTGCTCTGGGACAAGGTGGTGCGCGCCAGCACCAACTCCGTGACATCGAGTTCGATGTCGGAAGGCTGAAGGTTCCAGCGCTTCAAGCTTTCCTTGACCATCTGCACGAATTCGCGTCCGCGCTTGGTTTGGTTAAGGGTGACGGCAAGCGCTACCACCGGAATGTCAGTCTTTCCTGCGCGCCATTGCGCCATTTTCCGGCAAGCGCCGTCGAGCATGAAGCGGCCCACCTCCTGCATGACCCCAGATTTCTCTACAATTGGCATGAAGACATCCGACGATAACGTCCCGTGCTGTGGGTGTTTCCAACGCAACAACGCTTCCACGCCGACGGATTTCCCGCTTACCAAATCGACCCGCGGTTCATAATAAAGTTCGAGTTCGTTGCGTTCGAGCGCGAGTTTCAAATCGGCCGTAAGAGCAGCACGCTTGCGCGCTTCCTGGTCCAGTTCACCCGAATAGAATCGGTATTGGCCGCGGCCCTCTTCCTTGGCGCGATAGAGCGCCTTATCGGCCTGACCCATAAAGATCTCCGGATCGTCCACATCCGCAGACGCCAGCGAGATGCCGATGCTAACACCGATCCGCAATTCGTTGCCGTCAATATGGTAAGGCGCGCTGACTTCCTCCACCAATTTGCCGGCTAGTGTGCTGGGATTGAAGGAATCGACGGCATCGCTTTGCAGCACGGAAAATTCGTCGCCGCCCAGCCGCGCCACCAGATCTGTCTTCCTGGTGGCGGTGCGCAGCCGGTCTGCGACTGCCTGCAAAAGTTTATCACCCACTGGGTGACCCAGCGTGTCGTTGATTTCCTTGAAGCGGTCCAGGTCGAGATAAAGGATCGCGAATGGCGCCGTGCCGCGCTTCATGGCAGCTAGAGCTTGGCGCAAACGGCCGCCAAAGGTCGCCCGGTTGGCAAGTCCGGTGAGGGGATCGGTACGTGCAAGCAGTGCGATCTTCTCCTCGGCCGCCTTGCGCTCGGTGATGTCGATCATGATACCTTCGACTTCGATCAAACGGCCATTTGTGTCGCGCACCGGGGTATAACGGGTTTCGACCCAGCGACTTTCGCCCGTGCTGATCAGCATCCGGTTTTCGATCGTTCTGGCGGAAGCGTTCTTGCGCAGCATCTCGGCCATGGTCGATTGAACCTTGGTGCGGTCGCCGGGATGGGTGTAGCTTTGATAGAGTGTTGGGGAGCTCAGCAATTCGTCAGGTGCATAACCGAACAAGGAGATATTCTGCGAAATATAGACCATCGGGAAGGATGGTTCGCCGCGCAGGCGGAACAAGATGGTCGGACTGTTCTGGATGATGGTGTTGGCTTTGCCCAGTTCCTCGACATAACGCTCGCGTGTGATGGCGGTTCCAATCAGATCGGCCAGGGTCTTAAGAATGCCTATCTCGGTTTCAGTCCATTTGCGCTCTTTGGTGCAGTCGTCGAACCCGATGCGGCCCCAATATTTGCCGTCGAGCATGATCGGCACGATCAGCGTCGAAAGCAGTTTCAGACGCTCAAAATATTCCTTCAATCCGTCAGGCGCTTGGCCGACATGTCCCTGAATGGCGTGGTTGTCGCGCAATGGTGCCATCCATTCGGCGACGGAAGTCGCGTAGGATTCCGACATGGGGCGCAGAAGCGTATCCAATTCTGGAGAAACATCCTCTCTTTGCCAATTGTTGCGCAGCAGACATTGCTCCCGGCCGCCCGTACCGGGCACGATTTCCAGAACATGCATGCGGTCGACATCTAGCGTCTGAGCGACCGTTTCCAGCGAATGGGAAATTGCCTCGTGTAAATAAGGCGAGGTAACGATTGCTGCCGCGCTCTGGGTCACAGTCTGCAACAGTTTGTCGCGCTGGCGGACATCGTTGAGAAAACGCTCGCGCGTCAGCGCAACGCCAAGGAAATCGGCAAATGTTTTCAGTGCGGCGATTTCGCGGGGTTTCCAGCGTTCACCGCTTTTTCGGTCATCGAAACCGATCTGACCCCAGAAGCGCCCGCCGACCATGACCGGCACCAACAACACCGCACTGACCGCTGCCTCGGTCAGGAATTCCCTCATACTGCCGATCACCATGCCGCGCGCGGCGAACACCGGCTTACCTTGGCGCAAAGGCCGCACCCATTCGCGTACCTGGGAATCTCCGGATCTTTTCAGAATGAGCTTGCCGATGTCCACGCCATCGCCCAAGCCGGGCGACGACCATGTAAAAACAACCTTGGAGTTTTCGTGCTCGGGGACTTCTATCGCGACCATACGGTCAAAGCGTATATGCGCCGAGAGCGTGTCGAGTGCGCGAGGCAGTGCTTCTTTAATGACCGCTGCATTGAGGATGTCGGTGACAATCGCGGTTACGACGTTCGAAAGATCATCGCGCTGCTGCAACTCCTGCAGCCGGCCTTGCACATCCTTTTCCAGATGTGCGGCAGCGGTGCGCAGCATTTCATGCGGCTGTTGTCCGGCCTGAGGATCGTTTGTGCCCGACCCGGAAAAGGTAGGAGATGGCTTGTTTGCAGCGTCCATCGGCACCTCGATGCCCTCGACGCTAGTGCGCAAACCTTAACGAACTGCCAAAGCAATAGGAAAGTGAAAGAACCTTTGCCGGAACGATTCAACATCATTCATCGATTTAGATAAAGAATATTTGTTCGCCAATGCTCTTCCCAGAATTTGCGGGTGCTTCTTCGGGTTACACTTGGCGGATACACCACCGAGGCTCTAACGGCCACCGGATGAAAAGCCAGTGGTCTGTGGGTATAGTTGCGTATTTCTGACACGACTGCGCGCCACAGGGAGACGGATGCGAAGTTCGCTGCGACAATTCCCTGCCACCATGGTTATCATTTGGCTACCCACCGGTGCGGCTATCGCAAACGAAGTGTCGACGCTCCCTTTCCGGAGGAATTTGTGAATCGGCGTGCAATTTTGCACGCGGTTTTACACTCCAGGCCCCACATCGCGCGGGCGTGCCGCTATCAAACTGCTTGCGGCATCAGTTAATACTTCTTAACCCTCACCTCAGATGACGCTAATCGATGGATGTGGCGTGTTTCGGTTCGCGCCGAGGAAACTAGGCTAGGCATACGAACCCGTACGTGCCGCCTCCGTGTTCCGAGACCTGCTATCAGCTGTGACCGCTTCGGAAGAATACCTCACCCATGCGGACGAATGCGTTCGACTCGCCAGCCCGACGAACAATGACCTCCTGAAGTACGCATTGCTGTCCTTGTGGCAGACCTATTTGCGAACTGCGGAAAAACTGCAGCAGCGGGACACCAAAAAAACGGCGCAAACTTGGGAGTCCTGGGCCGAGGGACGTAGTACCGATCCTCCCTCATTAGCTCGCTCAACGGCGAGATTCGTCAGGTCCTCGACCCGCTTCCGGCGCTGTGCCAGCCGTCGTGAAGATCGCTGTTCTCGGATGTTATGGGTGTGTCGCGGCATGACGCGCGCGCTTGCCCTTCGGTCGCGCGAGCTGGCCCTCGAACTCCGCGAGCCGTTCGAGAAGCGGCACGACGCCGGGTTCCTCGATGAGCGCGACGGCGTTGTCGATGGAGAGCCAGCGCCGCTTGCGCTCGCGCTTCTCGGGCCAGTGCTTGAGCTGCTCTTTCACATGGAAGAGATACACCTCGACGCTGGCCGGACGCGCGGCTCCCGAGGCGCTGCGCTTGAAGTAGGTGTAGAAGCCAAGCGGGGTGGGGCTTGCGAGTGTCCCTTTGATGCCCGCTTCTTCATAGGCTTCGTTCCTGGCAGCTTCGGCGGGCGTTGCCCGGGCGCCGATATTGCCCTTCGGAATGATCCAGCGTCCGGTGTCGCGGGAGGTCATGAGCAGCACCTGCACGCGGCCGTCCACGACGCGATAGGCGACGACGCCGGCTTGGTGAACGGTCTCGTCCGTGGCTGTGGCCCCTAACGATTCGATTGTTCATTATGCGAACCACTTTGAAGCGATTCAAGAAAAGAGCGTGGTTCCAGGGGTTCATCCTTAACATTTATCTTTCCGCATACGGATCAGATGCGCATTGGAAGCCGTCGCGCGAGCCGCCATTCGGAATTTTGCATACGGCGCCGATTAATCGGAGGCAGGGGACGCGGGAACTCATTGCGGGTCAGAGCTCGTAGCGGGTGATGACCCAGAGATTTGCGTCGTTGGTGTAGCGCGCTACCCGGAGGTCTTCGGGAGCGCGCCGAATGTTGATGATGAGGCGGCCAATACGGATACACACCCCCCGTACAGATGCCGTCCTGACCTCACCGGACATCCGCGTCCCGTCTGCAAACCGTATCTCGACTTCGTCGCCCCGCGTGACGCCCATGCCGGAACGGTGGCGGACAGTCTGATGGAACTGCAGCTCCGCGCCGACCTTGAGCGCAAACGCCGTTGTTTTCGCGACCCAGTGCGTCATGCTTGCCGCTCACGCTTTGTGCCGGAAGGCATCGTGCCGCACATCTGTCCCACCTAGGCTCTACCGTTCCGGCATACGCGCACGAAGCCCAAGCCGATGCCAGCGGCTATGAGCGCCAAAGCACTGACACCGAGCGGTAGAGAATACGTGCCTGTTAAAGCGTAGTGGGAAAGCAAATAAAGCTGCCCTACCATGCCGCACAGAAGGAGGAACCTTCCCAGCTCTGCGCGTGATGACCGTGAATGCATCTCGTGTCCCCCGTGAGTCGCCGTCGCCGGCAGTATGCCTCAGACAGCAGGTCAGAGAAACCAAGGCACGGAACGGCAGCAGACTTGAGGACTTGGGGGATCTCGTTTCCTCCGACGCTACAGGCCGGTTTCCGCTATCCTGACGGAGGAGGGGATTACAAGCTGCGCGATGCCAGGCCCAGAAGGGAGGAGCATCATGAAGATTGCTCTCGGAACTCTGGCGTGCGTACTGGCCGCATAGCCTTGGTATTATTTGGCGGAGATGATCGTGTTCGGATTCTCTGTCGGCCTTCTTGCGCCACCAGTCTCGATTCACGCACTTAATTCTGGTTAGTGCCTGTGGCGGCGTCAAAGTATTTGTTCGCGGATTTTCTTCGTTCGCTTGGCAAGAATTTCGCTACCTTGCAAGCTTGCGTGGCTCTAAGATCAGCCAACTCTTGCCGATCCACCGAGCGGACGAACGATCGACGGAACGTTAAGCGCGGACTTCATCAGGTTACCGATAGACCGGTCAATTCCAGCCATGCGCGTTCTTGTTGCCGAAGACGAACCGAAGACCCGCCGTTATCTCGCGCAGGGCTTGCGCGAAGAAGGCATGTCTGTCGAGTTGACTGAAGACGGTTCAGACGCCCTCGTGCTATTGCGAGAGCATAGTTTCGATGCGGTGATCCTGGACGTGATGTTGCCCGGTGCGGACGGCTGGACCATCGTCAAAACGCTGCGCGCGGAGGGCATCAAGACGCCAGTACTTTTCTTAACGGCGCGCGACCAGGTTGAAGACCGCGTGCGCGGTTTCGAGCTTGGCGGCGACGATTACCTCGTCAAACCGTTTGCTTTTGCGGAATTGCTCGCAAGATTGCGCAATGTCATCCGGCGTTCTGCGGTGACGCAAAACGATACCTCGCTCCGGATCGAAGACCTCACGGTCGATCCGTTGCGCCATCATGTGGAACGGGGCGGCCGGGCACTCCAGTTGACGGCCAAGGAGTACGCCTTACTTCTGGTGTTGGCACGCAACCGTGGACGTGTACTGTCGCGCACGCTGATTGCGGAAAGCGTCTGGGGCCTGTGTTCGGACGTGCAAACCAATGTGGTCGACGTGCTCGTCAGACGGTTGCGCGGCAAGCTGGATGCGCCCTTCGACAGTCCGCTCGTACACACGATACGTGGCGTCGGCTATCTGCTGGACAGCCATGCGGAGTGAAGCGACGATACACACACTTTCGCTCGGCGCACGCCTGACACTGTTCTATTGTCTGGCCATCTTGCTCGCGACCGTACTGTTCGCCGGTGTTGTCTATTGGCGCCTGCAAGCCAATTTCACAGCAGAGCACACGCGCTTCCTGGAAGCAAAAATTGCCGAACTGAAGGTGGATCTGAATGACGGGCACGGCAATCCGCAGGCACTCCTTTCCGAGATCGTCAAGGAGACAGCAGGAACGCAATTACGCCAGTACGAAGCGCGTGTTTTGTCTGGGGCACGGGTTGGGGGCGAGACGCCAGGCATGGGCGCCGACCTTCCAGTATCGGTCTTTCCGGCGAGCATTTCCCCTCGGGAGGTCATGAACCACACCAGGCCTGTCAGCGCTCGTCACCATCGCTATCTTATCGCGTCCGTGATGCTCGCAACAGGCACCAAACCTCTGGAATTACAGATTGCATTGGATGTCACGCGCGACGCAGCGCTGGTCGCGGCGTTTCGTGGAACTATGATCCTGACTTTTTTGATACTGGCCCCTGTTCTTGTTCTCGTCGGGCTGTGGATCGCGACTCGTGGTCTGGCGCCGTTGCGCCGGATTGCCGACGCGGCGGGAGCCGTCACGCCATTGCGGCTTTCGGAGCGGATTCCGACGATACCTCCCTGGCCCAAGGAACTGGCGGGTCTGGTCACGGTCTTCAACGCGATGCTGGAACGTCTCGACGAGGCGTTTGGGCGTCTGTCGCGGTTTTCGGCCGATCTGGCCCATGAACTTCGCACGCCCCTAGGCAATTTGATCGGCGAGATCGAGGTGAGCTTGCGCCGTCCGCGAACGGCGGAAGAGTATCGGGCCACACTGGAATCGAATTTGGAGGAGTGTCGTCGCCTCAGTACCTTGATCGAGGATTTGCTGTTTCTGGCCCGCACCGAACATGCGGAGGTTACTTTGCACCGTGAACGTATCGAGGTGCGGGACATCTGCGATCAGGCCATCGTTCGATTGACCGCCGCTGCGCGTGCGCGCGATGTCGATGTGCACATAGAGGGTGACGCCGACGTCAAGGCCGATCCCGTGTTGCTGAGTCAGGCCGTCGCAAATTTGCTCAGCAACGCTGTGTGTCATGCTCCGGAAGGCACCGCCGTCTGCATTCGCGCGCGCAAGGCGGACGATGGCACAGTCGCGATCACGGTACACAACGGCGGCGTGCCGATCGCCCCCGAACATGTCCCCCACTTGTTCGACCGCTTCTATCGGGCCGATCCGGCGCGGAGTCACGGCGTGGGTCAGGGAACCGGCCTCGGGCTTTCGATCGTCCAATCGATCATGGCCCTGCATGGAGGTTCCGTCGCGATTGAGAGTACAGAAGACGCCGGCACGACTGCGACGCTTTTCTTTCCATCTATGAAAAGTCTCACATGACAAGAATGTCATCTGATTGACCGGCTTTTGCCATCGGCGCCGCGCTAGACCGGGGCGGTGGACGATTCCCCGCGGCACACAAAGTGGTGGCAAGAAGGACACGCCGGCTCGTCATCGGAAGGCCATTGTTTGGCAACGCCCTGTCCGGACTTGGCATAGCGATCTTGATCGGGGGCTTGGCTACGCAGCAGGCCTTCGCAGCTTCCGTCATTCTTTCTTCGCAACAGGTGAAATCAAGCGGCATCGCCACGGTGCCGCTTCGGGCCACGACCTACCGGGCCCAAGTGGAAGGCATCGCCACTGTTGTCGATCCGCAGGCGCTCACGGCATTGGCCGCGCAACTCGCCACAGCGCGCGCTGCCGTCGAGGCTGCCAAGGAAGCGGTCATGTCGACGGCCGCACAGGCCAAGCGTCTACAGACCCTCTATCATAACGGCAAATTGATCTCCGAGAGTGATGAGCAGGTCGCGATCGCAGCAGCAGCGGCCGCAAAGGCGCAGGACGTATCGGCGATAGCGACCAATGCCAGCGCGCGCGCCAATGCTGTCGCGGTGTGGGGACCCGCTCTTGCAAGAAGCGCCGAACAAGGCCCCGATGCCTTTGTGAAATATGCCGATGGGCAACGTGCGCTATTTGTTATCGCTTTGCCCATCGGGACGAGCGATACACCGGCAAAGGACGTCGAGGTCATTCTGCCGGACGGCCAAACACATACAGCCTCTTTGATCGGCCCGTCGCCGCGCGCCGACACGGTTGTCCAGGGCCCCACCTATTACTACTCGGCAGCGGGCGATGGCTTGCGCAGCGGCCAGCGCTTTGCCGCGGCGGTGGCGGTCGGCACGGCGAACGCGACCGGCGTCGTCATCCCCGATGCCGCAGTGCTGTGGTACGCGGGCGAGCCTTGGGTCTATGTCGAAACCGCTCCCGGACAGTTCACGCGCCGTCTGATCTCGACGGACGCCCGTGACGCGAAGGGGTGGTTTCAGGCCAGGGGCTTCAAAGCGGGCGAGCGCATCGTCGTCCATGGTGGCGAACTTCTGCTGTCGCAAGAGCTCAAGCCTCCACCCAGCGCAGCGCCTGCCGGCGACGAAGACGATGATTGACGCTGCGGCAAAGGATGTGTGCTGCGCTTTTTCCACAGATACGCGGTCACTTGCGCAATGCTGAGCGCGATTGTTTCTTTTGCCACCCGCTTTCGCGGTGTTGTCGTCGCTCTGACAGCTCTGGTCGTCGCCTATGGTATCATGGCCCTTGGTCAGGCGCGCTGGAGCGTATTTCCGGAGTTCGCGCCGCCCCAGGCGATCGTCCAGACCGAAGCGCCAGGTTTTGCGCCGGAGCAGGTCGAGACCTTTGTCACGCATCCTTTGGAAGAGGCGCTGGCCGGCGCGGCGGGCCTCGCGACCATGCGCTCGCGATCGATCCAGGGCCTGTCGATGATCACGCTCACCTTCCGATCGGGTAGCGATCTGACGCGCCTGCGCCAGAGCATTACCGAACGACTGGCCCGTGCAACTTCCGATTTGCCGGTCGTGGCGCACGCTCCGGTCCTTTTGCCTCTGTCGTCATCGGCTGGGATTGTCCTGACCATCGGCCTTACCTCCAAGGCACAATCGCTGTTGGCGCTGCGCACGCTCGCCGATTGGACGCTGAAGCCGCAAATCCTGGCCATTCCGGGCGTCTCCGATGTCAACATCTATGGCGGCGCCGTCAAGCAGGTTCAGGTCCAAGTCTATCCCGCGGCGCTGGCCCGTTTCGGCCTTTCCTTTGACGACGTCATCACGGCGGCACGGCGCGCGACGGCCAATGTCGGTCTCGGCTTTGTCGAGAACCAGAACCAGCGCATCGTCCTTGTTCCCAAAGGCGTGCCGGAGACGGCTGCTGCTATCGCTTCGGTCGTACTCGAATCCCACGGCGGCCAAACGCTCCGCCTTGGCGACGTCGCCATCGTCACGGATGGCGCGGCGCCACAAGTCGGTGCCGCATCCATCATGGGAAAACCCGGTGTCATGCTGGTGGTCTCCGAACAATATGGTGCCAACACGCTCAAGGTTACAGATGCGCTCGAACAGCGTTTGCAGGCCTTGGTGCCGGCCCTGACCAGGCTTCATGTTGTGCTTTATCCTGCTCTGTTCCGGCCAGCGAATTTCATCGAGACCGCTATCGGCCATTTGGGCGAGGCGCTTCTGATCGGCGCGGCGTTGGTGATCGCCGTGCTATTTCTGTTTTTACGCCATACACGCGCGGCGATGATCTCAGCCATGGCCATTCCGCTTTCGCTGCTCATCGCGATTATCATTCTGGAACGACTCGGCTTCGGGCTCAACACCATGACCTTGGGCGGGCTTGCCATCGCCATCGGCGAGGTCGTCGACGATGCCATCATTGATGTCGAGAACATCCTGCGGCGGCTGCGTCTCAACCGCGCCGCGGAGGTACCCGAGCCGGTCTGGAAGGTTGTTGTCGCCGCCTCCCTGGAGGTGCGCAGCACCGTTATCTACGCCACCTTCATCGTGGCGCTGGTGTTCGTGCCCGTGCTCACGCTTTCGGGTGTTGCGGGACGCTTGTTCTCGCCGCTGGGGCTTGCCTATATCGCGTCAATCTTGGCTTCGCTTGCCGTTGCCTTGACGGTGACGCCGGCTCTTGCCTTGGCGTTTTTGCCCCATGACGCGCAGGCCGGTGAACCGCGCGTCCAAACCAGGCTCAAGAAACACTATAGTCGCCTCTTGGCCCATATCGAACTGCGGCCGCGCTCTCTCATGACTGGCGTCGTTCTTCTCTGTCTGCTGGCTTTGGGCGTTCTTCCATTTCTACAGGGTACGTTCCTGCCGCATCTGCGTGAGGGGCATTACATTGTCCATATGCGCCTTGCGCCGGGAGCGTCGCTCGACGCGTCGCAGGATCTGGGCCGACGCGTCAGCGAGGCACTGCTTAGGCTGTCGGGTGTACGTTCCGTCGCCCAGCGCACTGGACGGGCCAGCCGCATCGAAGACCCAGCACCTATATTCAGCAACGAATTCGAAGTCGACCTGAAGCCGCTTTCGGGGGCGGGGCAAGAGCAAACCCTTGGGCATATCCGACACGTGCTGGGCACCTTCACGGGTGCCAACTTCTCGGTCAACACGTTCCTCACCGAACGCATCGAAGAGACGCTCTCCGGTTATACCGCGCCGGTCGTCGTCGACATCTATGGCAGCAATCTCGATATATTGGACCGCAAGGCCCAACAATTGGCGAGCGTTCTCTCCAGATTGCATGGCGCGTCGAATGTCCAGATCGAGGCGCCACAAGGCGAACCGCAATTGGCCGTCCGGCTGCGAATCGCTGCCCTGAACCGTTATGGAATCACGCCGACCGACGTGCTGGGGGCCATCCAGGCAGCCTATACCGGTATGCTGGTCGGCCAAGTGGTAGAGGGCAGCCACCTGTCCGACGTCGACGTCACCTTGCCGCCTGCATTGCAGCGTGCACCGACGCAGCTTGGCAACTTGCCGATCACGGCGCCCGACGGCCGGCAAGTCCCGCTGTCGGAACTCGCCGATCTGACGATGACCAATGGCCGCTTCATGATTTTACATGAAGAGGGCGAGCGAGTTGCACCCGTCACAGTCAATCTGCGCGGCGTGACGCCCGGCAGCTTTGTCACCCGCGCCAAACAGGCTTTGGCGCGGCAGGTGGCGTGGCCTGTCGGGGTCTATGCGGTGTTCGCCGGCAACGCCGCCGCACAGGCCGCAGCAACACGCGAGCTTCTTGGCTATGCTGCCCTTGCGACTGCCGGCATCGTGGTGCTGCTTTATCTGGCACTGCGCAGCCTGCGTGCTGTTGGCCTAATCCTCGTCAATCTGCCGTTCGCGCTGGTTGGCGGTGTCGCTGTGGCAACGCTCTCGGGCGGCATCTTGTCTTTGGGCGGACTAGTTGGATTCGTCACTCTTTTTGGCATCAGCGTACGTAATTCGATCATGCTGATCTCGCATTATCATCATCTGGTCGAACGCGAAGGTCAGCCCTGGGCGCTGGCCACCGCCTTGCGCGGTGCATCGGAACGTTTGATTCCCATCCTGATGACGGCGCTGGTTACAGCATTAGGCCTTGCGCCGCTCGCGCTGATGGCCGGCGCCCCCGGCAACGAGATCGAGGGGCCAATGGCGGCGGTCATCCTGGGAGGTCTTGCGACCTCGACGGCTTTGAACTTGCTGGTATTGCCAATTCTGGCTACGCGATGGCTCAGGTTTGACGTTCAAGGAGGAGCATCATGAAGAGCGGTATTGTGGCAGTCGTTCTGGTAGTTCTTTTGAGCATCACTTTACCGGCGCGGGCATCCTCAAACGACGAAACGATCGGCAAAGACGTCGCCGTGGCTTTGCCGGTCATCGCTGGCGGTATCACGGTCTGGCGTCACGATTGGACCGGACTGGCGCAACTTGCAGTCTCCGGCATTGCGACCGTTGGCACGGTCTATGGCCTCAAGCAAATCGTCCGCGAGTGTCGCCCGTTCGCAGAGCCCTGCACCCACAACGGTGGTAACTGGAATTCCTTTCCGTCCGGCACCTCCGCTGTAGCCTTCGTCCCGGCACAGTTTCTCTGGCAGCGCTATGGTTGGGAATACGGGTTGCCAGCTTATGCGGCGGCCGCTTATGTCGGTTATTCGCGCGTGGAAAGCAAAGAACATCATTGGTGGGATGTCGTAGCAAGTGCTGCGATTTCGGTCGGCTACAACGAAATCTTCACGACACCGTACCGTCCGCGCGGGTTCTATAGCGACCTATCGGCGACCCCCGACGGCGTTTATGCGTCCCTTCACTACAGATGGTAGAGGAGCGGTTTCAAACGGAAATACAATTGTAGAAGGCCCGGCGACCTCAAGCCCCAAGCCTGTACGAGAGCGAGGATTGCGATGCACAAATGGATGAAAGTTGCAGCGTTTGTAGTGGTCACGCTCACCCTCAGCGCCACGGCGGCCTTTGCGACAGATGCAAGTCCTCTGCCTCTCAAACGCGTCGCCGATATTCGTCTTTCCGGCGATACAAGTCGGTTTGATTATCAAAGCGTCGACGCCGCAGATCATCGTCTCTTCATTTCACACATGGGGGCAGGGGCTGTTGTGGTGTTTGACACGGCCGCACGGCACGAGATTACCGATCTCAAAGGGTTTCCGGGCGCAACGGGTATCACGTTTGTCCCTTCGCTGGATCGCGTCTTTGTGAGCGTTACCGGCCACTGGTGGAACAGTGTCATCGGCGGTGGCGAGGTTGCAGCCATCGATGCGAAGACTCTAAAGACGATATGGAAAACCCAAACAGGTCGATTCCCCGACGGTAGTGTCTTTGTTCCAGGCGCAGACCGGCTGTATGTCTCCGACGAAAGCGGCAATCAAGAACTCGTCCTCGATGCAATGACGGGCCACCTTCTTGCCACCATAGCTCTCGAGGGCGAGGCTGGCATGAGCGCCTTCGATCCGGTAAGCGGACAGGTTCTCGTCAACGTGCAAACACGAAACGAAATCGCCGTGATTGACCCGGCGATAAACGGAATAACGCGTCAATACGCTCTGCCCGCCTATTGCCACAACAACCATGGACTTCTGATCGACGCTCCATCCCGGCGTGCCTACGTGGCCTGCGACGGCAATGCCAAGCTGCTGGTTTTTGATCTTAAGGCGCTGCGCGTCACACAGGCATTTGATGTGGGGAACGAGCCCGATGTTTTGGCGCTCGATCCTTTATGCCACCGGCTCTACGTCGCCAGTGAAAGTGGTGTCGTCGCCGCCTTCGATACGGCGTCTCAGACAATCGCTAAACTCGGAGAGGGATACGCGGGCAATAACGCGCATTCGATTGCCGTCGATCCCTCCACGGGGCTTGTTTATCTGCCGATTCGGAATCTGAACGGGCATCCGGCATTGCGTATCATGGAGCAAGTTCAATAACGCTAGAACCGAGCAGGCTTTGTCCGCGAAAGATTACGACGGACGTCATTGGCCAAAACGGGTTTGAGCCTCATAATCTCCGCAAATGGCTCTTCGTCCCCATCGCTTCCGTATGTTCGGTGCCACTGATGGGACGTGGCAACCAGCGCCGCGATTTCGATCGGCTATAACGAAATCTTCGCGACGCGCTACCACCCGCGTGGATTTTACAGCGACCTATCCATGAGCCTTAAAAGTATTCATGCAGCGCTTCACTGCGCCTGGTAGATGAGAACTTTAGCCCGCCTCCGACGTTACGCCGCACTGACACGCACGCGATCCTCGATTGTGCAAACAGACAGTGTCAGCCGTGCCGATGCCGATGGTGCAAGTCTGGGTAATGGGCATGGCTGTGGGTAAACGGTTCATGCCGGTGCCAATGCGTGTGGGGCTCGCCCGGCGGGTCCGTCGGTTCATGCGCGTGTTGATGATGCGCGTCGTGGACGTGCCGGTGTTCGTGCTCGATCGCCTCGTGAACATGGTCATGCTCGTGACGTTCTGCGAGATGCAGCCAAACTCCGATGC
>JAGWVX010000391.1 GCA_018970685.1 Alphaproteobacteria bacterium
TCCCAGCTGTTGCGCCCCTTCGCCGCCTCCACGGGCTCGACAACGAGTGCCGCAGCCGCATCGCCGAAGATGAAATGGCTGTCGCGATCGCGAAAATCGAGGTGTCCGGAACATATCTCGGGGCTGCAGATCAGGACGGCGCGCGCGTCGCCCTTGGCGATCAAGTCGGAGGCAATTTGGAGCGCGAAAGCCGCGGAAGCGCAGCCGACATTCATGTCGAAGGCATAGCCGTCGATGCCGAGCGCGTTTTGAACTTCTATGGCGATGGCGGGATAGGCTCTCTGGGAATTGGCGCAGCTGACGATGACGGCGTCGATGTCGCTGGTCTTGCGTTCGGCGGCGGCAAGTGCGTCGCGTCCCGCCGCGATCGCCATCTCCGCCAGGATGGAAATCTGGTCGTTCGGCCTTTCGGGAATGCGCGGGCACATGATGTCGGGATCGAGGACGCCTGCCTTGTCCATGACATAGCGGCTCTTGATCCCCGACGCTTTGACGATGAAATCGACGGAAGAGTCCAATAATTGTGCAACGGTGCCCGCCGCGATGGCATCGGAATGAGCCTCGTTGTAGCGGCGGACATATTCGTTGAACGCCGCGACCAATTCCTCGTTGGAAATCGAATGCGCCGGCGTGTAAATCCCGGTTCCTGTCAGCGCCAATGCGGTCACGTCCGCCATCCCTTTGTCTTATTTTGTCCCAGCCTGAAGCACGCATTGTTCGAAGGCAAGCGAGAGGCGGCCCGTCTCAACGCGGCATTTAGGATTGTCCTCTAGGAAAGAGGATCGGCGCAGGAACTTTTGGCAGGAAATGGCGGCATTCACGCGGACACGTCGGCCCGGGCCGGGCGGCACAAACCGCTCCGGCGGGGATACCCGCGTACCGTTTTCCGCGGCGCTGGTTGCATTCCTTTGCGGCAGCATAGCCGGTGTCGCGGCCATGACGATCAACCACGGCGCGTTCGTCGCCGCGGTCGTCATCGTTTCCGTGCTGGGCGCTGTCCTTGCGATGCTGAAGCGGCTTGCCGAGCGCACGAACGAGCGGTTGCTGGCGGGCGACGCGAGTTACCGGGCCTTTTTCGACCATGCGATCGAAGGCATTTTTCGAACGACGCCCGACGGCCATTATCTCGATGCGAACGATGCGCTGGCCAAGATTTACGGCTATCCGTCCCCGGCGGCGCTGAAGGCCGGACTGACCGATATCGCCTCCCAACTTTATACCGATCCGACGCGGCGCGAAGATTTCAAGGCGCTGATGCAGGCCCACGATCGGGTGACGGGGTTCGTTTCGCAAATCCGGCGCTGCGACGGCAAAATCATCTGGATCTCTGAAAATGCGCGCGCGGTGCGCGACTGGTCCGGCCGCATCGTCTGCTATGAAGGCATGGTGGAGGACGTCACCGCGAAATTCGAATCCGAACGCGTGATGCGCGAAGGGCTGCGCAAGGCCGAGGAGGCGAACCGCGCCAAGAGCGCCTTCCTCGCGGCGATGAGTCATGAATTGAAGACGCCGCTGAACGCGGTCATCGGGTTTTCGGAAATCATCAAGAACGAGCTCTTTGGGCCCGCAGGACAGCCTGCCTATATCGCCTATGCCGCCGACATTTACGCCAGCGGAACAAAGCTGCTGTCGATCGTCAACGACGTGCTCGATGTGGCGAGACTTGAAGGCGGCGCGCTCACCATCGATCCGCAGGTGTGCGATACGCGGGATTTGGCGGACGGCGCCATAAAGGCGGCGCGCAGGCTGACGGGCGACAGCCGTCACGTACCGGTCGACGCCATCCGCACGCTGCCGCAAATCTGCGTTGACGCCAGCCGGTTGCGCCAGGCCATAACAAACCTCTTGGCCAACGCACTCAAATTCACGCCGGAAGGCGGGTCCGTTTCGGTGCGCGTATGGCTTGAAAAAACAGGCGGCGTAAGCATTGCCGTCGTCGATACGGGCATCGGCATGGCACCCGAGAGAGTCGCGGCCGCCTTGGAACCGTTCCGCCAGCTTGACGGCTCGCTGGCGCGCCGGTTCGAAGGCGCCGGTCTGGGACTGTCCATTGCCAAGGCGCTGGTCGAGTTGCACGGGGGCACGTTGGCCGTCGAGAGCGAGCCGGGCAGAGGAACGACGGTGACCATCGCCCTTCCTTCGGTCCGCACCCGCCTGCGCGGCATGTCGGCCGTGGCCTAGCACGCGACAACGCGCTAAACACTCCGCCATGACCACAGACGGCGCCTTGGTGCTTTTTTCCGGAGGACAGGATTCGACGACTTGCCTGGCCTGGGCGCTCACGCGCTTTGCACGCGTAGAGACGGTCGGATTCGATTACGGTCAGCGGCATCGCATTGAGATGAAGGTGCGTCTCGACGTTCTGTCGGCGATGCAGGCGCGGTTTCCGGGTTGGAAACCGAAGATGGGCGAGGACCATGTCCTTTCGCTCGATGTCTTGAAACAGATCGGCGGCACCGCACTCACCGGTGCGATGGCGATCGAGATGGGCGCCGACGGCCTGCCGACGACGTTTGTGCCGGGCCGGAACGTGATGTTCCTGACGGCGGCTGCGGCGCTCGGTTATCGCCGCGGCATCGCCGATTTGGTTGGCGGCATGTGCGAGACGGATTTTTCCGGCTACCCCGATTGCCGCGATAAGGCCATCGTTGCAGTGTCCGAGGCGCTTACGCTGGCCTTGGCCAGGCGCGTCAGCGTTCACACGCCGTTGATGTGGATCGACAAGGCGGCAACGTGGTCGTTGGCGGAAGAATTGGGCGGGACCGCTCTTGTCGATTTGATCCGCGACGAGACGGCCACCTGTTACGAAGGCAACCGCGTGCGTCGCCACGAATGGGGCTACGGCTGCGGCGTCTGCCCCGCCTGCGATCTGCGTGCCAAAGGCTATATGAAGTACATCTCGCGATGACGTACCAAGTGAAAGAGATCTACTACACGCTGCAAGGCGAGG
>JAGWVX010000392.1 GCA_018970685.1 Alphaproteobacteria bacterium
CACAGCCCGCGCACCTTTCCGCAGAACGCTCATTTGGCGCTGGGTGACGTAGGGCTAAAGTCCGCCTTGGCGCGACTAAAATCGCACTTCGGTGCTTCCCGGCGGAAGTCAATCGAACGCTACGGCGATTTCGAGGCGCTGCGAGACGCGGGCCGCGACATCCGTAATTACGCACTCGATCATCTCGATACGTTGCTTGAGACGTTTGAGAAGAATGTCGTCGCTCACGGCGGACATGTGCATTGGGCGCGGCGCCCTGCGGACGCCTGTCAAATCATTCTGGACATTCTCCGCGAGTCTGGCGCCGAGACCGTCACCAAAGGCAAGACCATGGTGTCGGAAGAAATCGAACTTAACCGGTATCTCGAAGCCAATGGAATCATGCCGGTCGAGACGGACCTCGGAGAATATATCGTCCAACTGCGGCGTGAACCGCCGAGCCATATCATTGCGCCAGCGTTTCATCTTCACAAAGAACAGGTTGCTGAGACATTCCGTGAAGCCCATAAGATGCTTGCTGTGGATCGACCGCTTATCGAACGCAATGCGCTGGTGGCCGAAGCGCGTGAGGTTCTGCGCGAACGCTTCGAGGCGGCGGATGCCGGCATCACGGGAGCGAACTTTCTCAGCGCCGCGGAAGGTGCTGCCATTATAGTTACCAATGAAGGTAACGGCGACCTGACCCGTTTACTCCCCAAGACACATATCGTGCTTACCGGCATCGAGAAAGTCGTAGCCGACCTCGACGACGTCGCCGTGCTGTTGCGCCTGTTGACGCGGTCGGCCACAGGACAGGAAATAACGACTTATGTGAGCATCATGGCCGGACCTCGCGGCCCTGGGGAGAACGATGGTCCTGAGAGCTTTCATGTCGTCCTTCTCGATCACGGCCGCTCAGATCTTTTGAACACAGAAGCTCAAGACGTGTTGCGTTGTATTCGTTGCAGCGCATGCATCAATCATTGTCCGGTTTATGTCGCGGTCGGCGGACATGCTTACGGCGCGACGTATCCAGGACCGTTGGGCGCGGCGGTTAACCCCGGTCTCATCGGCATGGCGGAAGCGCATCATCACCCCAACGCTTCCACGCTCTGCGGGCGCTGTGCAGAAGTTTGTCCAGTGAGGATCCCGCTGCCGAAAATCATGCGGCATTGGCGTGCGCATGAATACGCCAAGGGACTGGCGCCCAAGGTTCCGGTGTTCGCTCTTGGTCTGTGGTCCTTCGTGGCGAAAAGGCCGATACTCTATAAGCTTGGCGCACGCATTGGCACGCGGGCGTTGAGATTGCTCGCTGGCCGCCGTGGCACCATTCGCGCTCTTCCAATGGGAAACGGTTGGTTCGCCGTTCGCGATTTTCCTGCGCCGGAGGGCAAGACGTTCATGGAAATGTGGCGGCAAAGATGAGTTCGCGCGACGACATTCTTTCCACAATTCGTATGCGCCGTTCAGCCGGTCTGCCACGGCCGCCGCGTTATGCCGCGCGACTGGTCGCAGACGATCTGTCCGTGCGTTTTGCCGAACGCGCGATGGCCGAAGCGGCAGAAGTGCGTTTCCTTGATCGCCTCGATGAAGTGCCCGCTGCGGTCGCCCACATTCTGCGAGCACGTAACCTGGCCGCGCCGATCCACCTTCCGCCAGATGTGCGAATGGATGTGTGGTCTTGGGACACCGGAATTATCCGCGAGCGCACTTTACCGGAACCCGACGACGCCGCACTGGCTATCGCGCCATTTGCCATCGCGGAGACGGGCACGCTCGTGTATTCCTCGAGCGCCTCGGCTCCCGCATCTTGGCACTTTAGACCAGGACTTGAGATTGCAGTGGTTGCAGCTGCCAATATCCTACCGAGGTTTGAGGACGTGCTGACGCGCATGAAGAACAATGGCGCTCTTGCGACAACAATCAATCTGGTGACGGGCCCATCACGAACGGGAGATATCGAGCAAACACTTGAACTGGGCGCTCATGGACCGAAAGCTTTGTCGATTCTAGTTGTAAAGAGTTGACTATATATAGTTTCATATGAAACTATATGGCTGCAATCCGAGATGGGCCAGCCGACATGAGCGAACGGATAAGCGATTTCTGGGAAAATCCTATCGGCACGGACGGATTCGAATTCGTCGAATACACCGCCCCCGACGTTGACCAACTGCATGCTCTTTTCGAGTGCATGGGCTTCCGCGCCGTTGCGCGCCATCGGTCTAAGGCCGTAACTTTGTATCGACAGGGCGGCGTGAACTTCGTCGTCAACGCCGAACCGGATAGCCACGGCAATCGCTTTGCTAAAGCGCACGGTCCGAGCGCCTGCGCGATGGCCTTCCGGGTGAAAGACGCCGCGTACGCTCACACAAAACTAATCGAGATGGGAGCTAAGCCTTTCCACAACCAAGTCGGCCCAATGGAATTGAATATACCGGCCATCGAAGGGATTGGCGGCAGCGTGATCTATCTCGTCGACCGTTATGGGGACCGCTCTATCTATGACGTCGATTTCGTGCTGACCGATCCTGTCAAAGGTCTCCACCACGAGGGAACGAGGTTGACCGAGATCGATCACGTCACGCACAATGTCTATCGCGGGAATATGAATCAATGGGCTGGGTTCTATGAGAAGCTCTTCAACTTCCGTGAGGTGCGCTACTTCGACATCGAGGGTAAACTGACCGGCCTAAAATCCCGTGCTATGACAAGTCCGGACGGCAAAATCCGCATCCCGATCAATGAATCTTCGGATGATAAATCGCAGATAGAAGAGTATCTGCACCTTTATCGGGGTGAAGGCATCCAGCACATCGCGCTTGCTTCGAGCGATATCTATTATTCGGTCGAGCGTCTAAAGGCTCTGGGTACCCAGTTCCAAGACTCGCCCGACACCTACTACGAGCGTATTGACAACCGCATCAAGGGTCACGGCGAAGACATCGAGCGCCTGAAAAGAAATCGTAT
>JAGWVX010000393.1 GCA_018970685.1 Alphaproteobacteria bacterium
GCTGGAGCGGGTCGGCGCGCGGCGCTGGATCTTCGTGATCCTTCTGGTCTGGAGCCTCGTCTCGATGTCCACGGCGCTGGCACGCGACATCCGGACCCTGACGGCGCTGCGCTTCACGCTGGGGCTCGCCGAAGGGGGCTTCTTCCCCGGCATGATGCTTTATCTCAGCTACTGGTTTCCCCAGAAGAACCGTGCGCGCTACACCGCGCTGTTCCTCGCGGCGATCGCGCTCGCCAACGTCGTCGGCGCGCCGCTGTCGGGCGCGATCCTGAGCATGAAGCCGGTCGCGGGCGTTCATAACTGGCAGTGGCTTTTCGTGCTCGAAGGCGCGCCGGCGTTCCTGCTCGCCTTCGCGGTGCTCAAATGGCTGCCCGACGGTCCGAAGGATGCCCGCTGGCTCGGCGAAAAGGACCGCAATACGATCCTTGCCGCGCTCGCCGCCGAGCCGCCGCGCGAGCATCACGCCATGTGGCCGATGCTCAAGGACCGCCGCATCTGGTTGTTGATCGCACCGGACTATCTGATCGTGCTGGCGCAATGGGGCGTGTGGCTTTGGTTGCCGCAGATCGTCCATAGCTTGGGATATTCCATTTTCGGTACCACCTTGGTGATCGCGGGACTGTACGCGGCGAGCTTCGTGGGCTCGCTGTTATGGGCGATGTCGAGCGACCGCACCGGCGAACGCATCTGGCATATCGTCATTCCGTGCCTGGTGGCGGCCGGCGGTCTGATCGCGGCGGCGGCGGTTCACGGCAACCTGGCATCGATCGCGGCGCTCGAGTTCGCGGCGGTGGGGCTTGCCGCCTGCGTGACGGTGTTCTGGGTCTTGCCGACCCGCTTCCTGGGAGGCACCGCGGCGGTCGGCGGCATCGCGCTGATCAATTCCATCGCCAATCTCGGCGGGTTCTGCGGCCCTTATCTCGTCGGATGGTTGAAAGCGCGCACCGGCGATTATTCTGCGGGTATGGATGCGATGGCGCTCTGTATGATTTTGGCGGCGGTCCTGGTGCTGGCGCTGGGGCGGGCGATGCATCTGCGCGCAGCGGGGCGTGGCGGCATAGCCGGGACCGGTGCTTGACTTCATTGTCGTCCCTTGATTTGTCTCCGGCCCAATTTTGAGGCCGCTTAATGACGCGCGCGTTCATCTTTCCGGGACAGGGCAGCCAAGCCGTCGGCATGGGCAAGGCGCTGGCCGACGCCTTTGCGCCCGCCCGCGAGGTGTTTCAGGAAATCGACGAGGCGCTGTCGCAGAATCTCTCCCGCCTGATGTGGGAAGGCCCCGAAAGCGACCTGCTCCTGACGGAAAACGCGCAGCCCGCGATCATGGCGGCCAGCCTGGCCGTGATCCGCATCCTGCAGCGCGAGGCCGGACTGGATTTCACCCGCCATGCGCGGCTGGTTGCGGGACACTCGCTGGGCGAATACAGCGCGCTCTGCGCGGCGGGCGCGTTCACGCTTGCCGATGCAGCGCGCCTTCTGAAGATTCGCGGACGCGCCATGCAGGACGCGGTGCCTGTCGGCGCCGGTGCGATGAGCGCCTTGCTCGGCGCCGAGATCGGATTGGCGGAGGACGCGGCGAAGGAGGCGGTGGCGCAGGCGACGGAAGCCGATCCGGTCTGCGTTGTCGCCAACGACAACGCGCCGGGCCAGGTGGTGATCTCCGGCCGCAAGGCAACCGTCGATCGCGCCGGCGAGATCGCCAAAGCGAAAGGCGCCAAACGCGCCATGGCGCTGTCGGTCAGCGCGCCGTTTCATTGCCCGCTGATGAAACCCGCCGCCGACAAGATGGCCGAAGCCTTGGCGGCGGTGACGATCCGTCCGCCCTCCGTGCCGGTGCTCGCGAATGTCACAGCGGCGGAAAGCAATGAACCGGAAACGATTCGCCGCTTGCTTGTCGAACAGGTAACGGGTCGCGTACGCTGGCGCGAGAGCGTACTGGCGTTCCGCGGTTTTGGCGTCGAGACCACCGTCGAAGCCGGCGGCAACAAGGTTCTCACAGGCATGGTCAAGCGCATCGACAAGGAACTGCTCACGGTTGCGCTCGACAGCGCCGCCGATATCGAAGCTTTCGCGAGGACGCTGTGATGTTCGATCTTACCGGCAAGACGGCTCTTGTCACGGGCGCGACCGGCGGTATCGGCGGGGCCATCGCCAGGGCGCTGCACGCGCAGGGTGCGACGGTGGTGCTTTCGGGCACGCGCGCCGACGCGCTCGATGCGCTGAAGAACGAACTCGGCGCGCGCGCGCATGCCGTGGTCTGCAATCTCGCCGACACGGCCTCGGCCGACGCCTTGCCGAAGGCGGCGGAAGCGGCGGCGGGACCGATCGATATCCTGGTCAACAACGCCGGCATCACCCGCGACAATCTCTTCATGCGCATGAAAGACGAAGAGTGGGACCAGGTGATCGCGGTCGATCTGACGGCGGCGTTCCGCCTGTCGCGTGCGGTGCTGCGCGGCATGATGAAGAAGCGCTGGGGCCGCATCATCTCGATTACTTCGGTGGTCGGCATCACCGGGAATGCGGGACAAGCCAATTACGCAGCGGCGAAGGCGGGCCTGACCGGCATGACGAGGTCGCTGGCCGAGGAAGTGGGCAGCCGCAGCATCACGGTCAATTGCGTGGCGCCGGGTTTCATCATTACGCCGATGACCGATGTCCTGAACGAGGACCAGAAAAAGGTCTTGCTCGACAAAATTCCGACCGGGCGCTTCGGCTTGCCGGAGGATATCGCCGTCGCGGTGGTCTATCTGGCCAGCAACGAAGCCGGCTACGTCACCGGTCAAACTCTGAGCGTGAATGGCGGGAGTTGTATGGTTACATAGTAATTTCAACGAGTTACGCTCTGGTGGCGGGACAAGAAAGTTTATGTTACGAAACCGCCAACCCCCACTAGAGATATGTTTACAGTGAGGGCCCAAGCCGCGGGCCGAAACCAACATAGG
>JAGWVX010000025.1 GCA_018970685.1 Alphaproteobacteria bacterium
TGGTACACGGGCAACAGCGTCTTCGAGGCGCCCGGCGAACACAAAGTCACCGATCTGGAATGGTGCAAAGCGCATCTGTGGAGCGACGGCGCCGACCAGCTCGCCTTCGCGCGCGTCAACACGCCCAAAGGCCCGATCGAGAAGACGCTGCGCTTCCATGCCGGCGAACCCCGGATCGACTTCGACCTGACCTTTCATTGGGAGGAGTGGGGCAAGGGCAGCTTGCGGCTTGGCCACCTCACCCTGCTGCCCGACGCATTCGATTGGAACCAGCTTTCCTTAACGACGCACAACGGCGGTAAGAATTGCGAAACCTTTTCCCTCGCCGAGGCGACGGTCGAGCACGGCGCCCCCGTGTCGTTCCTGGTTTCGGCATCGAACGGGCTGGCGATGACGGAAGGCTGGGCCGAGATCGGCGACCACCGGCACCGCCTACGCATCGAGGTGGACCGCTGTACCGCACCGCTCCTCGGTCTTTTGACCCACAAGCGCGTCCGCGGCAGCCTGTTCTGCCAATTGGCGCTTTCCGCCCTGGAACTGGACGACACCCGCAAGCCGATGCCGCTGCGGCTCGGCCCGCGGCGTTTTCGATTTAGCGTGAACGCGGCGTTTCCGTCAGTCGATTGTTAACCGTGTTCTGCAACCATCGTCGCCGACAAGAGGGGCGGTACATCCATGGCGCAGCGGGCGAAGAAAATCTACCTGGCGACCGAAACCGACGACGGCAAAGCGGAACCCGCTTCTTCGGGGCTGCGCGACTTCACCCAGCCCTGGCTCGACCTCAACGACAAGGCCGTGCTGGTCACCGGCGGAACCGGCTCGTTCGGCAAGCATTTCGTGCGCACGGTGGTCAATCAGTATAAGCCGCGGCGGCTCATCATCTTCTCGCGCGACGAGCTCAAGCAGTACGAGATGCAGCAGATCTTCCCGATGGATCAGCATCCGTTCATGCGCTACTTCATCGGCGACGTGCGCGACCGCGACCGCCTCGAGCTGGCCATGCGCGACGTCGATTACGTCATCCACGCCGCGGCGATGAAGCAGGTTCCCACCGCGGAGTACAATCCCTTCGAGTGCATCCGCACCAACGTCTTCGGCGCCGAAAACGTGGTTTCCGCCGCGCTGCGCCGCAACGTGCGCAAGGTGATCGCGCTGTCGACCGACAAGGCGGCCAACCCGGTCAATCTCTACGGCGCATCCAAGCTCGCCTCCGACAAGATTTTCGTGGCCGCCAACAACCTGGCCGGCGCCGACGGCACGCGCTTCGCCGTGGTGCGCTACGGCAACGTCGCCGGTTCGCGCGGTTCGGTGATCCCCTTCTTCAAGAAGCTCGCCGAGGGCGGCGCCAGCGAGCTGCCGATCACGGACCCGCGGATGACGCGCTTCTGGATCACCCTGACGCAAGGCGTGAACTTCGTGCTCTCCAGCATGGAGCTGTCGCGCGGCGGCGAGATCTTCGTGCCCAAGATTCCGTCCACCACCATCACCGGCCTGGCCGAACTGATCGGACCGTCGCTCGGCCAGAAGGTCGTCGGCATCCGTCCCGGCGAGAAACTGCACGAGACCATGATCCCGGCCGACGATTCGCATTGGACGGTCGAACTCGACGACCGCTATGTGATCCTGGCGAGCTTCGCGGCCGCGGCGCGCGAAGCCTATCTCAACCGCGGCGCCACGCCGGTCGGCGAAGGCTTCTGCTATTCGAGCGACACCAATACGGAAATGCTCGACGCGCGCGGCCTGCAGCTGCTGCTGCAAGAGGCCTACGCGTGAGCGCGCCGGCGCTGAAGCAACCGCCGCAGACGGCAAAACCTTTTCTGCCTTATGGCCGCCAGGTCATCGAAGAAGACGACATTCAGGCCGTCGGCGAAGTGCTGCGCGGCGATTACCTGACCACAGGACCTGCGGTCGGCCGCTTCGAAGCCGCCTTCGCCAAGACCGTCAACGCCAAGCACGCCGTCGTCTGCGCCAACGGCACGGCGGCGCTGTACATGGCGGCGCGCGCCCTCGGACTCGGGCCCGGAACCAAGGTGATCGTGCCGTCCGTGACCTTCCTCGCTACGGCGAGCGCGCCTTATCTCAACGGCGCCGATATCGTCTTCGCCGACGTCGATCCCGACAGCGGGCTGATGCGGCCGCAACACCTTGCCGACGCCATCGCCCGCGCCGGCCGCGCCGACGCGGTTTTCAATGTGCATCTGAACGGCCAATGCGGCGCGGTGGAAGAGATCGCACAGCTGGCCCGCCGCAACGGCCTCAAGATCGTCGACGACGCGTGCCATGCCCTGGGCGCGGCCACGGTCGCCAAGGACGGTTCGCACAGCCTGATCGGAGAGAACGTCTTCTGCGATCTGAGCGTCTTCTCCTTCCATCCGGTCAAGGCCATCGCCATGGGCGAAGGCGGCGCGGTGACGACCAACGATCCGCAGACCGCCGCGCAACTGATGCGGACGCGCAACCACGGCATGACGCGCGACGCGGCCGAATTCGCCAACCGGCAGGACGCCTTCGAGAGCGAAGGACATCCCAACCCCTGGTACTACGAACTGGCGGAGCCGGGCTTCAACTGGCGCGCCAACGACATCCAATGCGCGCTCGGCCAATCGCAGCTTGCCAAACTCGACCGCTTCCTGACGCGCCGGCGCGCCCTGGCGGCGGCCTATGACGCGCATCTCGCACCTTATGCGCCGCGCCTCAGGCCGATCGCGCGGCACCGCACCTGTCTGCCGGCCTGGCATCTTTACGCGGTGCTGATCGATTTTGCCTCTTTCGGCATCACCCGCGCCGCCTTCATGCGGCGCCTGGCCGAAGAGGGAATCGGCAGCCAAGTCCATTATTTTCCGGTGCACCGCCAGCGCTTCTACGCCGAACGTTACGGGGCCGCGAAGCTGCCCGGCGCCGACGCCTATTACGCCCGCGTCCTCAGCCTGCCGTTCTTCGCCTCCATGACACAGGACGATGTCGCGCGCGTGGCGCATGCCGTCCGGAAAATCCTGGCACTCTAAAACGACGACCGAAATGCGACGACGGACGGAAGCTTTCGCTTCCGCCCGTCGCTTCTTTTTTTGAACACCCCAAACCCACGCCCGGGGCGAAGGCCGGCAGAACCGGCGCCCGCCGTTCCGGAAAGCGACGGCGGACGTTCGAAACGTCCGCCGCCTCGAGTAGTGCTTACCTGAACAGCGACAAGATCGACTGCGGCGCCTGGTTGGCGATCGAGAGGGCCTGAACGCCGAGCTGCTGCTTGGTCTGCAAGGACGTCAGCATCGCGCTTTCCTGCGCCATGTTGGCGTCGACCAAGTTGCCGATGCCGGCAGTCAGCGTATCGGACAGCTGCTGGGCAAAGCTGATCTGGATCGAGAACTTCTTCGAACCCGAAGACAGTTTCGCCAGAGCAGAGTTGACGTTGGTCAGCGACGACTGGATGGTCGCCACCATCGTCGAAGCCTTGGCGGCCGTGGAAATCGTGCCCGTGCTCTTGACGGTCACGATCGTGCCGGACAGCGACATTTTTTGCGCACTGACGGTGATACGGCGCGTACCGTCGGCCGAAGCCAGCGCCGTGATCTGGTTGGTCGACCCGTCGACCAGGTTGAAGCCGTTGAACACGGCATTCTTCACGATGGTCGTGATCTGGTCGCGCAGGGCGGTGAAGTCCTGGTTCATCGCCTGGCGGCTTGCCGTATCGAGAGAAGTATCTGACGCGGACAGCGCCTTCTGCTTCATCTGGATCAGCAGATCGGAAATCGACTGGCCGGCCGACATGGCGACATCGACCGTGGACATGCCGCGGTTAAGGCTGTCGGTGACCGCGGAATAACCCGCAACGTCGCCGCGCATGTTCTGAGCGATGGCGAAAACGGCGCCGTTGTCCTTCGCCGAAGCCACCTTCAAACCGGTGTTGATGGCACTTTGAGTCTGCGCGAGCTGAGCCTGGGTCTGGTTGAGATATTCCAGCGCCATCATGGCGCCGACATTGGTGTTCACGCTAAGCATTACTGCCTCCGTTCTGGCGTTGTGACATGAGCGTTTTGCTCAGGGGTGTTTTGCCCCGATCAGTCACAAGGCAACGCGCGTGCCGACGGAATTTAGGATTTTCTTTACGCTCGTTTATCAGCGGCAAGGGGAAAACCCTGCGGCTATATTTTTCCCGGCGGCCGTTTTTGCCCGGCACGATTTACCGAGAAGGCGGCAAATACTGCCGGGCGGGCGGCAAATTTTGCCCATGCCGGATGCGAAAACGGCGCGGAGAGTTTCTCCGCGCCGCTCTCTTCCCCTCTTTTCCCGGTCGTTTCTTATCTGAACAAGGCCAGAATCGACTGCGGCGCCTGGTTGGCGATCGCCAGAGCCTGAACGCCGAGCTGCTGCTTGGTCTGCAGCGCCGTCAACTGCGCGCTTTCCTGCGCCATGTTCGCATCCACCAGATTGCCGATGCCGGCGGTGAGCGTATCGGACAATTTCTGGGCAAAGGTGAGCTGGATCGAGAACTTCTTCGAACCCGAAGACAGTTTCGCCAGGGCCGAGTTGACGTTGGTCAATGACGCCTGGACCGTCGCCACCATCGTCGAAGCTTTCGCGGCGGTGGAGATCGTGCCCGTGCTCTTGATCGTCACGATCGTGCCGGACAGCGTCATCTTCTGGGCGCTGACCGTGATGTGACGCGTGCCGTCGGCCGAAGCCAGCGCCGTGATCTGGTTGGTCGATCCGTCAACCAGGTTGAAGCCGTTGAACACGGCGTTCTTCACGATGGTCGTGATCTGGTCGCGAAGAGCGACAAAGTCCTGGTTCATGGCCTGGCGGCTTGCCGTGTCGAGCGAAGTGTCGGACGCGGCGAGCGCCTTCTGCTTCATCTGGATCAGCAGATCGGAGATCGACTGACCGGCCGACATGGCGACATCCACCGCGGACATGCCGCGATTGATGCTGTCCGTCACCGACGCATAGCCGGCGACGTCACCGCGCATGTTCTGCGCGATGGCATAGGTGGCGCCATCGTCTTTCGCGGTGGCGACCTTCAGACCCGTGTTGATGGCGCTTTGAGTCCGCGCGAGCTGCGCCTGGGTCTGGTCGAGATACTGCAACGCCATCATGGCGCCAGTATTGGTGTTCACGCTAAGCATGGTGTGTTCTCCACTTCCGTTCTGGTCACGTGACGGCGTTTTGCGCATCGTGAGGCACGATGCCCCGCTGCTGCTTCGCAACGCCCATGCCATGCCGGCCGGTCGGCGATAACCACATAATATATTGATTATATTGAGTTATTTTTGACACCGGCAGGACAAAAAGCGGGTACATTTTGCCGCCCGGCAAAAAAGAAAGGCCGGCTTTGCAGCCGGCCTCGGTCTCGAAGGAGGCGCCTAACGTGAAATCAGGCGGCGCCCTGCAGTCCTTGCATGATCGTACGGTTGACATCGATCAGCGGATCCAGCGAAGCGCCGCTGCGCGTCACGTCCTTGGAATATTTGGTCACCCAAAGCGACAGCGACACGATCTGCGCCCGCACGCCTTGCGGCAGCTGATTGCGGTCGTCGAGGCAGTCCGCCGCGAGCGCGCGCCACAGTTGGCGGTTCCAGTCGACCGCCTCGGCGAGCGGTCCGCCGCGCGTGCCGGTCTTCCGCGCGTCGATCAGCGCACCCGTCACCTGGCCGAACAGCCGGTATTCCGTCTGGCGCGGATCTTCAGTAATTCGCTGCGTATTCTGATAAGCTTTGAGTGTCATAGTTCAACCGTTCCTGCTCAAATTCAAACAGTTTCCTGCACAACATCAGGGCCTTGTAGTACGAGCCGCTCATCACATCGCGGCTGATTTCGATGCACGTCGCCAACGCCGTGCGGTCTCGGATGGCGCCCATGAATTCCGTCATGCGCAGCGCAAAATCGTTGTAGTACTGCTCGCTGTTGTCCGCATCGAGGTACATCATCATGATCGGCAGATAGATGTGCCGCGCCGGCGTCGTCGCTTCTTCCGGCTGCATGATGTCTTTCTCACGCAGCACGCAGGCTTTGTTCTGGATGACCAGGCTGATCCGCTTGTCGCCATTGGTCAGCACGGCGCCGTTCAGCACGAATTTCTCGCCCGGCTTCAACGACAATTTCAGCGGCATGGACATCTCCCCGTCCGGACAAAGCCATCGGTCTGTCGCACCTTAATCCGCGGCGGTTAACAAAATGCTCGCATTGGAAACGATCACGTTCACTTCGGATTAAGCATGGAGAGGCTTTTATAGAGCCTCAAATCATCGAGGAAACAGCCATATGGCGCAGGTTATCGCCGCCCTCGGCCGGGAAGTGCTCGCCGGCATGGACGCCAAACTCGAGGCGCTCGCGAAGCTGGAAGCGCTCTCCGAAGAGATCGACGCCGCGCTCGCCCGCCGCAAATCGAACGGCGCCTTGCGGCGCGCGGTCAAAGCCTGGCGCCGCGGCGACATCGTCCGCTCGGGCCAGCTGGCGCTGGCGGCGACGGAATTCGACGATACCAATGCCAAGGCATTCCACATCCTGGCGATGGCTCTGGAACGCATGGGCCATCTGCACAAGGCCCTGGTGACCTACGAACGCGCCCTGGCGCTCGATCCCGAAGATCCCGAGCTGCTGATCAATCTCGGACTTACCGCCTGGAATCTGAAGATGGTCGACGGCGCAGCCAAAATGTTCGAGATGTACATCGCGGCCTGCCCGGATTCGCCGCTCGGCTACAACAATCTGGGCAGCGTGCAGGGCGACATGGGAAAAGCGACGACGGCGATCGAGACGCTGCGGTCCGCCATCTATCGCATGCCGCAAGAGCCGATCCTGTGGAACTCGCTCGCCACCGTGCTGGCCGAAGAGGGCCGCGTCGAAGAAAGCCTGGTGTTCTACAACGAAGCGGTCAGGCTCGACCCGACCTTCGCCCGCCTCTATCACAATCTCGGCTATGCCTATCAGCATCTCGGCAAGCTGCCCGAAGCCTTCGAAGCCTATGAAAACGCCTTGAGCCATGTGGTCGATCCGGCCGAACGTATCGAAACCCGCCATTCGCGCAGCATCTGCCTGATCGGCATGGGCAGATTGGAGGAGGGCTTCGGCGAATACGAAATCCGCAACCACGAGCGTTTCCGCGCCTATGTCCACTACATGATCAAGGCGCCGATCTGGAAAGGCGAACCGCTGGAGGGAAAGCGCATCGTCGTTTCCGGCGAACAGGGGTTGGGCGACGAATTCATGTTCGCCAACATCCTGCCGGACCTGCAGCGCGCCGTCGGTCCCGAAGGGAAATTGCAGATCGCCGTCGATCCCCGGCTGATCCCCCTGTTTCAGAGGTCGTTTCCCGAGGCCGATGTCGGCACCTATGACGACCGCACATTGATCGACAAGGACGGCAATAAGTCGCTGCGTTTCATTCCTTTTGCCACCGACAAAGGCGAACCGGATTTCTACGCGCCGATGGGAACGCCGCTGCATGTGCTGCGCAAACGCGTCGAAGATTTTCCCCACGAGGCGTTCCTGAAACCAGACCCGGAGCGCGCGGCGCATTTCCGCAGCCTGCTGCAGGCGGGCGGAGAGGGCCCGTATGTCGGCATCTGCTGGCGGTCGATGATGCTCGACAGCAAGCGCGCGAAATATTACAGCCCGCTGGACCTGTGGGGGCCGATTCTCAAGACGCCGGGCGTGCGTTTCGTCAATCTGCAATACGGCACATGCGCCGACGACATCGCCCGCGCCCGCGAACTGCACGGCATCGACATCCAGGTCATCGAAGGGCTCGACTTGACCAACGACATCGACGGCGCGGCGGCACTGTCCGCGGCGCTCGACCTCGCCATCTCCGCACCGACCGCTGCAGCGGCCTGCGCCGGCAGTGTGGGAACCGAAGTATGGTTCCTGACGGCGGGCCGCAGCTGGCCGCAGCTGGGCACCGACGAGTTTCCCTGGTACCGCAAGAGCCGCGTGTTCAGTCCGGCGAAATTCGGCGACTGGACCGAGCTGACGCCGCGGATCGCCGAGCACCTCGCCGCTTTCGCCGCGCCCTGAATTATTGCTGTTGCTGCTGCTGCTGGTGGTACAGCCGCTCGGGCATCGACGGCGTCGGCTGCGGCGCGCTCATGGGCCGCGCCACCCGCAGGAAATCCTCGTGGCGGACCGGCGCCAATGTCGGCTCGACGGCCACGGCGATCGCCAGCTCCGTTTCGGCAATGCCCTTGAGGGTGCCGCGGGTCGGCGGCACGTCGGCGTAATCGCGGCCCACCGCGGCGCGGATGTGGCGCTCGCCGGTCAACACGTTGTTGGTGGGATCGAAACCGACCCAGCCCAGGCTCGGCAGATAGGCTTCCACCCAGGCATGCGTGGCGTCGGGTCCCGAACGGTCGCGATTGTTCGGGCGGTGATAGAGATAGCCGGAGACATAACGCGCCGGGATGCCCCAGCGCCGTGCGACGGCGATCATGATGTGTGCGAAGTCCTGGCAGACGCCGCGGCGCTCGTCGAGCGCGTGATCGATCGGCGAGTGCACCTGCGTGACGCCGAGCTCATAGGCGAAAGCGTCGTGGATCGTCCGGTTGAGAACCTTCAGCTCGGTCAGCGGATCGCGCTTGGGATTCTCGAGTTCGTTCTCCGCCATGAAACGGGCCAGCGCCGGCGAATAGAAGGAGAATTTCGACGGCTCCAGCAGATCGAAATGATCGTCGGTCAAATTGTAGGAATTGAAGCGTTCCCATTCGAGCGTGTCGACGGCTTCCGGCATCGGCGTCAGGCGCGAAAGCTCGATCACCGCCTGGGCCTCGATGCGAAGCTCTTCATGCGCCCGCAGCACGTTGAAGTGATAGACGGCGTTTCCGAAGTGATCGGTGTAGGCGTAGAGCTGGGCCCGCGGATTGGTGTTGATCTGGAAGGAACGCAGCGCCTGCGGCCCCTCCGAGCGCGGCTGCATGCGCAGTTCCATCACGCTTTCGCGCACCGGCGCCGAATAGCGGAAGCGGGTGACGTGGCGGATGGAGTAGAACATTCAGCGACCCTTCCTCACAGCACCGTCTCCGCGCCATAGGCGATATAGGACGAATAGACGGCCTCGTGGATCTGTTCGCATTGCCGCGTGATGTCGTCGAGGAAGGGCGCGATGGAGCCGCGCATCAGATCCTCGATCTGGGTGAAATCGACCGAGGCTTTCAGCCGGCCGGCCAAGCGCTCGACGGCGGCGCGGCGGTTCGGCGGCGCGCCGGGCGCCACATGCAGCAGCGCATCGCAGACCCGATCGACGGAAAAGCGGACGGAATGCGGAAACTCGGCGTCGAACAACAGGAACTCCGCGATCTTTTCCGGCCGGATCGCCGCCGTGTAGGCCTTGCAATAGGGTTCGAAGGCCGAACAGAATTTCAGCAGCACCAGCCAGTCGAAATATTTCGGCGCGTCGCCCGCAGCCGCCGCGCCGAAATGCAGATCGAGCAGGCGGCTGACGAGCTGGGCGCGTTCGATGTGACGGCCGAGCTCGAGGAAGTACCAGCCCTCGCCGTGGCTCAGCGTCGAATAGGTGACGCCGCCCAGCGTGTGCAGATCCTGCAGCGTCTCCCGGAACAGGCGCGCGGGATGGTGCATCCAGACGCCGTCCATGGCGACGGGCTGCAGCCGCAGATAAAGCCGGTTCAAATTTTCCCAGACTTCCATCGACAGCTGTTCGCGCACCTGACGGGCGTTGTCGCGCGCGTTGCGCAACGACAATATCAGCGATGACGGATTGAAACGATCGAAGGCGAGCCCCTGGGTGATGGCGAACGCGTCGGGCACGGCCGGAACGTGGTCTTCGGCCGACAGCGCGGCAACCACGCGCGACCAGGAAGAATCGGCGTCCTCTCGCGACTGCTCGACCATCGACTCCAGCTTGACCGCGATCAGGCGCGCGGTGTGTTCGGCGCGCTCCAGATAGCGGCTCATCCAGTACATGCTGTCGGCGACACGGCTTAGCATCAGCTGCTCAACACCCAGGTGTCCTTGGAGCCGCCGCCCTGGCTCGAATTGACCACCAGCGAGCCGCGCTTGAGCGCCACGCGGGTCAGCGCGCCGGGCACGATTACGGTCTTCTCGCCGTTCAGGATGAAAGGCCTCAGATCGACGTGACGCGCCTCGACGCCGCCATCGACGAAAGTCGGCGCGGTAGAGAGCTGGATGGTCGGCTGCGCGATGTAATTTTCGGGGTCGGCTTTCACCTTTTCGGCGAAGGCTTCGCACTCGGCCTTGGTGGCGTGCGGCCCGACCAGCATGCCGTAGCCGCCGGATTCGCCCACCGCCTTCACCACCAGCTTGTCCAGATTGGCCAGCACATGGGAGAGCGACGCGGGTTCGCGGCACAGGAAGGTCTCCACATTGTCGAGGATCGGTTCTTCCGACAGATAATAACGGATCAGGCGGGGCACATAGGCGTAGACCGCCTTGTCGTCGGCGACGCCGGTGCCGAGCGCATTGGCGATCACCACATTGCCGGCGCGGTAGGCGTTGAACAGGCCCGGCACGCCGAGCGAGGAATCCTCGCGGAAGATCAGGGGATCGATGAAGTCGTCGTCGATGCGGCGGTAGATGACGTCGATGCGCTTGAGCCCCGAGGTGGTGCGGGCATAAACGACGTTGTCGTTGACCAGAAGATCGCAACCTTCCACCAGCTCCACGCCCATCTGTCGCGCCAGGAAGGCATGTTCGAAATAAGCGGAATTGAACACGCCCGGCGTCAGCACGGCGATGGAAGCGTCTTCCTGGAACGGCGTCAGCGCCCGCAACGCGGCAAGCAGCTCGCGCGGATAATGCTCGATCGGGCGCACGCCCATGGCGCGGAACAGATCGGGGAAGGCGCGGCGCACCACGTCGCGATTGGCGAGCATGTAGGAGACGCCGGACGGCACTCTGAGATTGTCTTCCAGCACCACGAAGGCGCCGTCCTCGCGCCTCACCAGATCGGTACCGCAGACGTTCACATAAGCGCCGTGCGGCACCTGCACGCCGCGCATCTCGCGGCGGTAGTGCTTGGAGCCGTAGATCATCGAGCGCGGAAGCACGCCGTCCTTCAGCACCCGTCCGTCGCCGTAGATGTCGCGCAGGAAATGATTGAGCGCCTCGATGCGCTGCTTCAGGCCGGTCTCGATGCGGTTCCATTCCGCCGCGGTGACGATGCGCGGCAAGAGGTCCGTGGGAATGATCCGCTCGGTCGCCTGCTTGTCGCTGTAGACGGTGAAGGTGATGCCCTGATGCAGGAAGGAAAGCTCGCAGGCCTGCTGGCGGCGATGCAATTCGTCGGGCGCCAAGGTCAGGAGTTCGGCATCAAGCTCCGCGTAATGGGGGCGGACGGCCGCGCCCGCGTCGAACATTTCGTCATAAGCGCTACCGAGACGGTAATTGCCGTAGGGCGCACCCCGCACCGGACGCGCCGCACCGGTAAGCCCCTCCAACAAATCCGCGACCGCCTCATGCTGCATATGCGAAATAAGAATGGGTCGCGGGGTGGTTCGTCAAGCGGGCTGTGGCCTTGCCGGCCGGAATCCGGCTGCTAGTGGTCAAAATCCGACGCTTGGAACCTGCAGGGGCGAAGCCGCGAATGGCGATGATGGGTGAATTTGAGACTGCCGGCTTCTGGGGAGAGCGGCTGGAAGGCCGGCCTCTAGTCCCGTAAATTAAACGTACTTCTCAGAAGCGGCCGAACAATGACAATGATCGCGTGTGCATGTGGCGCGGTATGCCTCGAAGCCATCGACCCGCCGATGATGACCGTGATCTGTCATTGTACGAGCTGCCGCACTGCCGGACGAGCATTTGACGCCCGATCCCCTGTTGCTCCCATCGTCGACGCCGCCGGCGGGACGCCGGTGGTCCTATGGCGAAAGGACCGGGTGCGTTGCGTGCGTGGAAGCGAGCGACTGGTGGCGCACCGCCTTACGCCGAAAGCGCCGTCGCGCCGGATGGTTGCTTCGTGTTGCGAGACACCGATGTTCGCCGACTTCACGAAGGGCTTCTGGGTTTCGATTTATCGCGACCGGGTCACGGATGCTCCCGCGCCGTCCATGCGCGTGATGACGAGCGACGTACCCGATGGAGCAACGTTCCCAGACGATGGAGTGTCGCGCTTTCGCAGTCGGCCAGGAAAGTTCTTGATCAAGCTGCTGACAACATGGGCGGCGATGGGGTTTCACAATCCGAGACTCGCCGGCGTGCCCGATTGAGCTTACCCTTGGCCGCTCCGGCTGGCCGGTTATGCTCGATGGCGACCCTCAGGAAACGGAGGCTGCCTGCCGAATGGCAAGGATTGGGGCGGCAGCGGACGATGACCGAGCGGGTACCAAACGTAAGATTTTGACCACTAGAGTCGTTTGCGTTCGGATGTACCCAACGAACGCGTTGTCATCCCGGCCACGCCGTGCCGAAGCGCGCAGCGCGAAGGCCGGCGCAGAGCCGGGGCCTGCTCCAACGCCTCTCGGTGGATCCCGGATCTCCCCCGGATCAAGTCCGGGATCGCCCGGGATGACAGGCGATGTCGATTCCATCGGAAGACAACGGGCGCTAGGACGCCGGTGTGCCCAGGAAAGCGCGAACGGCATCGGCCGTTTCCGCCGGATCCTCTTCCATCGGCAGATGGCCCATGTCCGGATAGACGATCAGCTTGGCATCGGGGATCGCCTTGGCCCAGGCATGGGCGGCGGCCACCGGAATCAGATGGTCCTTCTCGCCCCAGAGGATCAGCACCGGGACTTTGATGGCGCCGACACGATCACGGACATAGGTATCGGGCTGCAGCCGGAAGCGCGCGATCGTCGCCTGCCGCGTCCCCGCCATGCGGGCGAAGTCCCAATATTCGTCGATCAGCGTGTCGCTGAGCGCGGATTTGCGGACGATGGCGTCGTTCAGCCCCTCCACTATCAGCGACCGCGGGGTGATGTGGAGCAGCAGAAGATTGAGCACCGGCGTGCGGGCCAGACGGAAGGCGAGCGGCAGCCGGTCGCCGAATTGCGTCTGCATGCCCATGGCATCCACCAGGATCAGCTGCGCGACGCGCGTGGGATACAGCTCGGCAAAGCGCGCGGCGACGCCGCCGCCCATGGAATTGCCGCCGATGGCGAAGCGCCCAAGCCCGATCTTGTCGGCGAATTCTTTCACGAAGACCGCCATGCCCTGTTCGGAATAATCGCCGTTTGGCACCGCGCCGGTCAGCCCATGGCCCGGCAGATCGACGGTGACGACGCGGAACCGATCGGAAAGGTTCTTCGACCACGGCTCCCAATCGAACAACGACGAATTCGAGCCGTGGAGCAGCACCAGCACCGGCGCGCCGACCGGGCCGCGAATGCGGTAATGCACGCGGGCGCCGTCTTTCAGAACGACAAACTGCGACGGCGGCGCGGCATATTTCGCTTCCAGCACACGGCGCGGAATATCCGGCTGGTACAGCGCGCAATAGAGGCCGCCGACCGCCGCGACGACGACCGCGGCGATTCCAAGAAGTGTCTTTTTCCACATGGCGTGCCCCTGCCCCCGATCCCGCGCGGAGTGTACACCAGAGCGGTCAGCCGAAACACGCCAGCAATGCATCCTGATTGGGGCGGCCGGCGACGCGTATTTCCTTAAAGGAAAGCGGCGAAAGCGCTTCCGCCACCGCCTGGCTGATGCACACCGCGACAAGGCCTGCGCAAGCGCGGGCGAGATCTGCGCTCAGGATGCATTCCCTGAAGATGCGCGCCCCGCGCGGCGAGAAGAAGACCGCCGCGTCCAGCGATCCTTCCCGAAGCGCGCGAACGACGTCTTGCGGAAGAGCGGTGGCGGCCGCGACATCGTAGAGAACCATCGCATTCACCGCGTATCCTTTGGCGGTGAGCAGGACCGCCAAGCGCCGCGCGCCTTCGGCATCGGTCGCGTGCAACAAAGCGCCCGTGTCCGTGTGCGCCCACCGCGGCACGGCTTTCGACAGTGCCGCAACGTCGCCATTGGCGCATTCGACGCGCGCGAATCCCGCTTTGCGCGCTTCCTGCGCGGTCTGGGGGCCGACCGCAAAAACCGGCAGGTCGCGGCGATCCGTGCGCCGCGCCAAAGCGCGGACGCCGTTGGCGCTGGTGGCCAGGATGGCTTGCACGCCGCCGAGCGCGAGCGCCGGTCCGTCATGAAACCGCACCGTCAGCAGCGGCGCCGAAACCGCCGCATGACCGCGCTCGCGCAAGCGCTCCGCAAAAACTTCGGCATCTTCCTTGGGCCGTGTGAGTAGAACGCGCATCTTAGAACCTCAGCTCTTCCGCGACTCCTTTTCCTCGATGCCGGAGCGGCCTTCGCGCGCCGCCAATGCGGCATATACGTCTTCGGGCTTGATGCCGCAGGCCGCCCATAGCACCAGCAGATGATAAAGCACATCGGCCGACTCCGCGATCACCGCCTGCTTGTTGCCCGCCACGGCGGCGATGGCGGCTTCGACCGCTTCCTCGCCGAATTTCTTGGCGCAGCGCTCCACGCCGTCCTGCAGCAATTTGGCGGTGTAAGAGGTTGTCGCGTCGGCGCCTTGGCGCGCGGCGATGGTGGCGAAAAGCCGGTCCAAAGTGCTCGACATCAAATGCCTCGTTCGTCCAACAGCCGCCGGAACGACGATATGCGCCGGAAGACCAGGGACAAGCAAGGCGCACGCGGTAGCCTGCGCGTTACCGAAAGACAGGGCACGGCATGCGGATCGGCAGCAGCGCGCGGAGCACGTGGACAGGCACGCCCGCAGCCATAGAGCAAAATCGCCCGGCGGAAAATCCCGTGATGCCAGCCGTTACTTCGCGACCGTCAGCGTGACCGAAAACGTCTTGGCCGGAGGTTTGTCTTTTTCCCAAGGCCGGCTGTAGTCGATCTTGAGCGCACCCTTGCCGGCGGCGACGGCGGAAAAGTTCAGCATCCGCAGTTGAGCGCCGCCCGGCGTGGCGGCGGCGCTTTGGATCGCAGAACCTTCGAATCTCAGCAGCGCCGTCGAATCCTGCGCCACGGCCCAGGAATATCCCGTGCCCGCCTGTTCTTTCAGCAGCACGCCGAAATGCTGGCCGACGGCGAGCGTGAACGACTTCCCGGCATCGGCCTGGCGGATCACGAGAGAGTCCGGCGCAGCACCCATCGCCTGGCTACCCGCGGCGAACAGTGCGGCCAGACAAAGTCCGGCAAAAATTTTGCTCGCATTCACGACTCATTCTCCGCGGCCATCTTCGGCGCAGATTGCGACCAAACTTTGAACTCCCGAAAACCCCCGGAGCCTGCGCTCCGGGGGTTCTGTCTGCCTTTGCCGATCAATGCTGAATTTGCTGCATGTTCTGCATCGGCTGCAGGTGTTCCGGTCCCGGATTTGGAATCGGACTCAG
>JAGWVX010000394.1 GCA_018970685.1 Alphaproteobacteria bacterium
TTCCGCCAAGCGGTCGCGGTCTTGGGGCGCTTGGCGGCCTGTTCCGGCGTGGCGGAAAAAGTGGCGCGCTTTTCCTTGACGATCTGCCAGAGCGGCGGCGGTGCTGGGAGATTGTAAGCCTTGGCGACATCGCGCCAGAGCAAATCGGCCAACGCCTCGCGGTCCCGATCAACGATGGCGTCGGCAGCGCTGACGGTAACGGAGATACGGTCCTCGAACGCGAATATCCATTCGGCGGTGCCGCCGATCACGCCGAGCATCAGCGGCGCGCCGGGCGGCGGCGCGGTCTTGAAATGGCCGTTGACGATAGCGTGGAATTTGTCGGGTACGGAAATGTTCGGCGCCAGCTCGCGCGTCACCCAAGGCGGCGTCGCCAGCACCACCGTGTCGCCGGGCGACAGCGGGACCGTGCTTTCCGGAAACTCGAGCGCCACGGCATGGCTGGTATCGAGAACGATCCGGCGCAACCGCTGGCCGAGATGAACCGTGGCGTCTTTCGCGGCGAGGAAAGCGAGAGCAGGTTCCACGAAGGCGGCCGCGAGCGTCGGATGCGCGATGCGCGGTCTATACGCCTCCCCGCCTTTGGCCAGCGTCTCCCGCACTACCGCGCCGGCCAGAGCGGCCGACGCCAGCTCCGGCTGCGTGTTCAAGGCGGCGAGCAGGAATGGACGCATCAACCGGTCCCACAGCGCGCCCTTGCACGGGATGACGTCTTCGATGCGCTGGGACGCCTTGGCGGTCAACAGCGCGGCGAGGCGTGCGTAGTCCTGCGGTTTGGTGCCCGGCACGCGGCGGCTGCCGCTGAATATCCACCAAGGCAGCGGTCCTTCGTTCGGCGCCAGCGTCCAGCGCGCGCCGCTCTCAAGATCGGCAAAAGCGAACTGCGCCCGCGCCGGTCCTTCGAGCGCATTCGCAGCGCCGATCATGTGCAGGTACTCCTGCACCGCATGATTGCCGGAAAGAACGAGATGATTGCCGTTGTCGATCACGCAATCGAGCGTGGCGTCGAAATAGGAACGGCAACGGCCGCCTGCCTGCCCTGTCGCTTCGAACAGCACGACGCGCGCGCCCTTTTCCGCCAGCGATACGGCGGCGGAAAGTCCGGCCAGCCCGCCTCCGACGATATAGACGGTACTCATGCGCCGAATCCGTGCCGCAGCACGATCATCGCCAGCTGCGTCTTGGGGATGCGCACGCGAGCGCGGGGCGGCGCCCAGCCCGCCGCTTCCATCTTGCGCAGGATTTCGGAGTAGACGGCGCCCATCAGGCGCGGCGCGCGTATATTTCCCTTCGGTTTGGCGGCCAGGACGCGATGGGCTTCCGCATAATGGCCATGCGCGAGCTCAGCCACCTTGCGGCAGGCGCCGTCGACGGCGGGGTTGGCCAGCGCCTCGCGCGGCTCGCCGATGCTGAGCCCCGCTTCCATCAGATATTCGCGCGGCAGATAGAGCCGGTGGATCGCGGCGTCCTCGTCCAGATCGCGCAGGATGTTGGTGAGCTGCAACGCCCGTCCGAGGTGATGGGCCAGCGCAAAGCCCGGCTCCTCTTCCATCCCGAACACCTTGATCGACAGCCGGCCCACGGCGCTGGCCACACGGTCGCAATAGAGATCAAGCGCGGCGAGATCGGGAGCGACGAGGTCCTGCGCGACATCCATGTCCATGCCGTCGATCACCGCCAGAAAGTCTTCGGCGCGCGGGCGGTAGCGCGCCACGACATCCGCCAAGAATCCGGCGCGTCCGGCCGGGCCGCCGCTACAAAGTTGCGTCACGTCCTCGCGCCATTCGTCGAGTGCCGCGTGACGTTCTCCGCGCGTGCCGATGCCGTCGTCGGCGATGTCGTCGACCGCTCGGCAAAAGGCATAGATCGCATACATCCCCTCGCGTTCGGCTTTAGGCATCAGGCGCATGGCGGAATAGAACGAGCTTCCGGCGGCCTTGCGGCGCACGGCCTCGATTTCCGGCGCAGAGGGAATAGCGGGACTGGTCATCAGCGGCGTGTGCTCTCGGCGGCAGTTCTTTTAGGACGAAGACGCGCGCCAAGGAAACGGGCGAACGCCTTGAAGAAATGGGCCGGCAGTTCCGCGCTGCGATGGTGCACCCGCTCGGACAAGGGGTCGCGGACCACAAGCTTGTCGTTGAGGTCTTCGGCCAGGGTCTGAATGACGCTCACTTCCAGACCGAGACGCGGATCGCGGATATGCGCCGCGAACGGAGCCGACTGCACCAGCAAGATGGCGTTGCGGTGCGCCAGCGTGTTGACCACGGCGCGCACCTCCGGCGAGCCCTGCGAGGCCCCCAGCGCCTCGGGCGCCATGCCGAATTCGCCCATCGTATCGAGCGGGATGTAGACGCGATCCAATGCGCGGTAGTCCTTGCCGCAGTCCTGCAGATGATTGATGACCTGCAGCGCGGCGCATAACGCATCCGACAACGGCCAGATGTCTCGGGATTCGCCGTGCACATCCAGCACGTAACGGCCGACCGGCATCGCCGAATAACGGCAATAATCCATCAGGTCGTTCCAATCCGTGTAGCGCAGCTTGGTGACGTCGCGGCGGAAGGCCTCCAGCAAATCGGCGGCGTGATCCGGCGTCAGCCTGCGCTCGGCGAGCACCTTGCGCAGCGCCACGCCCTCGGGCGACACGTCGGACGCGCCGATCAGACTAAGACGCATCTCTTCGAGCAGGCGCAGCTTTTCTTCCGGCATCGTCGCGGCGTGATCGGCGACGTCGTCCGCCGCTCGCACGAAGCGATAGAAGGCCAGGATCGCCGGGCGATGGCGCGGGCTGACGAGCACCGAGGCGACGGGAAAATTCTCGTCATGGTGCCCCTTGCCGGACGATAATGCCGCCGCATGGCTCATGTCGGTGCGATCGCCTGGGCGCGCCCCTTCCACATGCCGCCG
>JAGWVX010000395.1 GCA_018970685.1 Alphaproteobacteria bacterium
CTTGACCGGCGCCACGGCATCGAATTTCCCGGCAAGCAGCGCCGCGCGATCTGCCGCACAGTTCGACGGCGCTATCTTGGCGATTTGTTCCCAGCCTTTAGCGGTCTGCTTGAACAAAGCCGTGTTCCACCATTGCACTCGGCCGTTACTCGGTCCGTAGACCAGCAGGACCTCGTCGACGCCGTCGCCGTCGATATCGCGCAGCACGGCGTCGCAACGCCAGTATGGCGACGGGCGTCCGGCCAGACATTCCCGCACCAAATCGAGGGAGGCGCTCTTCGTCCAATCCTGCCGCAAGAACGAGGTGGGCAGCGATTTGCCTTCCGGATGAACGGTGATGGCTTTGGCGATGTCGTCCTCCGAGATCTTGCCGGAGCCGCTCGGGGCATAACGTCCGGTCTGGCTCAGGATATCCAGCGCCCTGCGGCTGATCGCTTCGTCTTTCGATTTACCAAGCTCAATCAGTGCTTCGCGCCCGAAGCGCCCGCCACGCCAGCGCAAATAAGAGAAGTCGAATTTGCCCGCGGTCACCTTGCCCGACATCAGCCGTTCCATCTGGCTTTGCACGGAAAGCCGCATGGGGTCGGCGATGGGCGTGAAGAGCGCGAACAGAACGATCAGCCCAAGGATGGTGGTGACATAGTTCCATCGTTCGATCAGCTTTAGCCAAGGACCGGGAAGCAGCGCTGCCACGAAATAGCCGATCGCAAAACAGAGCGCGACCAGCGTGACCGCCGCCGTGTCGATGCGGTCGACCGTCCAGCCATATTGATCGATGCGCAGCCACAGCGCATAGGCGGCAATCGTCACGATGAAGATCAGCATCACGGACGCCAGCGTTCCCGCCACGCGCAACACGTGATGCGGCCAGTGCTCGGCGTCGCCGTCCTGATAAGCCGCGTTGATGTGGATCACCAGAACCGCCGCCGCGACCAGCAGCAGCGCCGTCGCCGTGCGCGTCTGCCACAAGGGCTGCAAGCCCGTGAACACGAGGCTGACCAGGAAGGCGAAGGCGATCAGCGCGATCACCGGCAGCAGCCAGCCCAGCAGCATCAGCGCCAGCGTGCGCACGCCGCGCACCAGGCTTCCGCGCGTGTCGGTGATGTGGGTTGCGACCGCCGTTGCCAGCGCCGTGGCCGGAATGGCGAACCAGGCGTGGTTGATGAAATCGCGGAAGAAATGCAGCTTGATCATCTCGAACAGCGCGACGCCGAGATAGAGGATGATCCAGAAAGCGCCGACGAAGCAGGCGGCGATGGCAAGCTGAACGCCCAGCTTCCACGCCAGATCGAACAGCGTGGCATAGCGCGGCACGATCCGCCGGTCGGCCTCGCTGCACGAGATCAGCGCGTGCGTGACGAACAGGAAAACCGCGGTGAATATGATGACCCGAGGGGAGGGCGCCACATGCGCGGCGGTCGCGCCCATGACCGGATCGGTCGGCCAGGCGTGCCAGACGTCGTACCAGGCAAAGCCGGCGGCGATCAGCGTTGCCAGGACCGCCCAGACGATCAGGGTTCGCTTGCGCATGTTCCCCAGCGCCTGCAGGACCAGCAGCGGGACGAACAGAAAAACCAACAGAAGCGGCGCGAAGAAATCGGGATCGGTTGCGGGCCAGACCTTTTGGTCGAAGGCGTAGTACAGCAGATAGAGCGCGAGGCCCTGCGCCAGGCCGACGATCAGACGCGCAATGAAGATACGCTGCCCGCCCGGTTCCGTTTGTTGCGCGTCCATGGCGCATCCCCCGCTGTCCCGCAGGAAGAGAATACACCATTTGCGATGGTTATGCGTCAGAGCAGGGCGGTTGTGCGGTTGTCATGGCCCGCATTCGCAGGCCATGACATAGGGTGGTTTGTGTGACACGCGATTATAATCGTCTTGCAGCGGCGTGGTACGATACCGTCGAGGTCTGACATGGCGCGTATGCCCATTCACCCCGGCGAACATTTGGCGGAAGAGCTGAAAGAACTCGGAGTGTCCGCTGCTGAGCTGGCGAGACAAATTGCCATTCCGGCAAGACGCATCACCGGCATCCTCAACAAGAAGCGCGCCCTCACGGCGGACACGGCGCTGCGCCTCGGCCACTAGTTCGGCACCAGCGCGGAAATGTGGCTCAACCTGCAAAAGCTCTACGAGCTTCGCTTGGCCGAGCAGGAAAAGGGCGCGGAGATCAGGAAATTGCCGAAGCGGCGGGCGGCTTGAACGGAACGGAGAATCAGGAGTGGACGAGGGGGACTACCGCAAATTCTATCACCTAGAGAGTTATCTCTTCGGCGAAGTAACGCGACGTTTCTCCGAGATGGGCAAACTTACAGCATTCGACTTTTTCTGCATCATCATCTGGAAAGCCAATCGTGCCAAATCAAAGATCGCACGAAGACTCCTTGAGAAGGGGTACGACAATCTTGAGCCTGCGGTTGCCGCACTTACTCAGGAAATCGCTGTCGCGAAAAATCCTAAAGCAAGACTTAAAGTCTTGATTAAGAATTGGAAAATCCGGCTTCCAATGGCCTCAGCCATCTTGACCGTTCTCTACCCGAATGATTTCAGCGTCTACGATGTTCGAGTATGCGATCAGCTAGGATGTTTCCACAATACCCAGAACAAAACGAATTTCGACGTTCAATGGGACGAATATCAACGATATGTTTCTGAAGTTCGAGAACTGACCCCGCCGGAGTATAAACTTCGCAACAAAGACAGATGGCTCTGGGGTAAGTCCTTCTTCACTCAACTCACAGACGATATTCACGACAATTTCAGCCGCGCGGGAGATGAGGAAGACAGCGGCACTTAATCGCTATCCATCTTCAGTGCGGCAATGAAGGCTTCCTGCGGGATGTCCACCTTGCCGAACTGGCGCATCTTCTTCTTGCCCTCTTTCTGCTTGTCGAGGAG
>JAGWVX010000396.1 GCA_018970685.1 Alphaproteobacteria bacterium
CAGTTTGTTTGATGCTTCATTGTGATTGCGGGGGATGAGGACTTCTCCCGTCATCCCTCGTCCCTGAGCCGGAGAGGCGTCACATGGCCATTGAGTTCAACGGCAAAGACGGCAGCCCGTTTATCACGACGATTGAGGCGGCCGCGATTCTCAAACTTTCACCGCGGACGCTCGAAAAGATGCGCCAGAAAGGCATCGGTCCGGAGTATTTCAAGATCGCAAACCGGGTTTTCTATACGCTCCAAACCGTCGGGGCTTGGTCGGGTTCCAAGGTCCGAAGATCCACCTTCGATCCACCGCGCGATCCTCCCGAAACCTGCGCCAGGTCCGCCACTGGCAAGGGCCCTGGCAATCCCGGCGCCTGAAATGACACCGTTACGGCTTGCGGCGGCGAGCGGCGTGGCACTTGTGGCCTTGGGCAGCGGTGCAATCCTGCGACCTATGCCCCTCCTTGTCTGGAACGCCAGCGCCAGCGCCCCGCTTGGGTTCTATGTTGTGCGCCCGGCAACGGGCCTGCGCCGTGATGACATCGTGCTGGCTTGGCCGCCCAAATGGGCCGCAAACCTCGCAGCGCGGCGTGGTTATCTGCCGCTCGGCGTGCCGCTGGTCAAGCACATCGCCGCCCTCTCCGGTGACCGCGTCTGCGAATGGAGACAGGCACTTTCGATCAACGGCCGGATTGTCGCGCAAGGGCTCGCCGCCGACCGCGAAGGGCGTGTCCTGCCGCATTGGCGCGGCTGTCTGCGCCTCAAACCGGGTGAGGCGTTCTTGTTGATGGCGCAAGTCCCGGACTCGTTTGACGGCCGCTATTTCGGGCCCATCCGGCGGTTTGCCGTCATCGGAAAGCTGAGGCCGCTATGGACCTGGTGATGCTCGCGGCGACTTGCGCGCTTCGCGGTGCGGCGCTCACGACGCCCACAGTCCTGCCGTGCCGCACTCGAATCGCCGCACCCGTCGCCGGTTCGTCCTCGCCGACAGCACCGCGCGGCATCCCCCAACCGCTCGACCGATGGGCACCGTTCATTGCGGAAGCCGCCCAACGCTTTGGCATTCCCCAAGGCTGGATTCGGCAAGTCATACGGGTCGAAAGTGGCGGACGGATCATGCTGGATGGCCGGCCGATCACCTCGCCGGCCGGCGCCGTGGGGCTCATGCAGCTCATGCCGCAGACCTATGCGCAGATGCGCTGGCGCTATGGGCTCGGGGACGATCCCTTCAACGCCCGCGACAATATTCTGGCCGGGACCGCCTATTTGCGTCAGATGTTCGATCGCTTCGGCGACGGCTTCCTTGCAGCCTACAACGCCGGACCGGGACGGTATCAGGCCTATCTCGAAGGCCGGCGACCACTCCCCGCCGAGACGCTTTCCTATCTGATGACAATGCATCTGCCGCCCTCAAGGGGCGCCGCGAAGCCCGCCTCGGAACCGTTCACGCCATCGACATTCGGTCTCTTCGTGGCGCTGTCGGTTCCGATTTCCGGTGCCGCAAATCTAGATATGCGATCGCAAAAGACCCTGCAGCAAACCTCGCAGGCGGGTCGAATCTTCGTGGTGACCGCGCAAAACGCCGCGCGGCAATCACCGTCAAGCCGGACGTCTCTCTTTGTCGTGGCGCCGCCTGCTGCGCGGTAAGCGTCGCCGCAGGGCGTAGCGGAGCGTGTTGCATGCGGTCGGATGCGGAAATTTCGGTGTTGGGCAAGATAGAAAGGAACGGCCCACGGATGGGCCTATCCTCTTGTCTGCACATCTTGTTTGTGTGTGCCGCTTCGGCGTTGCGTGTGCCGGTGCCGGACCACGCACTGTTGCCGGCGACAACCGTGCACGAATGTGCCGTCAATGTTTTTGCGTGTTGCGCCCGTTTCGACAACGGCGGAGACTATCGCCATGCGTGACGACAGGTTTGAGCCCAAGCTCGGTCGGATCGGGTCCGCGATGGCCAAGCAGGAGCGGCGCTATCTGCAGGACGTGCTGAAGGCGGTAGCCCGGGCTGGCGGCCGGTCGGCGAAGGGCCGCGGACAATTCCACGGCAATCGGATCGGTCGGGGTTCGGGCGTCGGCCGGGTTCTGGCGGGGCGCGATCGCTATGCCGCGTTTCGTAGCCGGCGCGTGATCGTCAAGACGCGAATTGTGAAGCTCAAAGGGCGAGGCCTCGCCGCCGCCCGCCTGCATCTGCGTTATCTGGCGCGCGACGGCGTCACCCGCGACGGCACGCCGGGTGAACTTTACAGTGCCCATGAAGCGCGTGCGGACGGCAAGGCGTTCCTGGAGCGCTGCGAGGGTGACCGCCACCAATTCCGCTTCATCGTCTCGGCCGACGACGGCGTGGAGTACGAGGACCTCAAAAACTTGACCCGCCGCCTGATGACGGAGATGGAACATGACCTCGGGACCAAACTCGATTGGGTCGCGGTGGATCACTTCAACACCGGCCATCCCCACAGCCATATTGTCGTCCGCGGCAGAGATGATCGCGGCCAGGATCTGATCATCGCGCGCGACTATATCGGCCACGGCATGCGGGAACGGGCGGCCGAGATCGTAACCCTCGACCTGGGACCGCGGTCGGACAGCGATATCGAGACGGCACTGCGCCGCGAGGTCGATCAGGGACGCTTCACGAACCTCGACCGGATGCTGGTTCGGGACGCCGGCGAGACGCGGGAGGTCGGCCTGGGCGCGCACGCCGACGCCTTTCGGCAAAGCTTGCGCATCGGCCGTTTACAGAAGCTGGTGCGCCTGGGCCTCGCAGATAGCGTGGCACCCGGCCGCTGGCGCCTGGCAGAAGAGCTCGAGCCGACGCTACGGCGCATGGGCGAACGCGGCGACATCATCCGGACGATGCAGCGCGCCATGAGCGCGCGCGGCCTCTCAGACTATGCGATCTACGAT
>JAGWVX010000397.1 GCA_018970685.1 Alphaproteobacteria bacterium
ACCCTCCCCCATCATTTCGCGGTAGAGCCAGAAACGGTGCCCCGCCTCGTCTTCCACCGTGTAGTAGTCACGCGTCCGTAGGCGCCGTTGCCTGCGCCACCATTCAGGACGGATGCGCTCCGGCCCTTCCACGAGCGCTACGCCATAGGAAACGCCACGCCAGCGGAAGCGCCACGGCGGGCCTTCAGGCAACAAAGCCATGACCTCGGCTGGTTCGGCGCAGGGCAGCATCAGGAGTGGACGCAGCGCCTCGCCCTCGCCACTCCAATCTGGTCTATCCTGTGCGGGTGCGTAGACCACCGCGCGTTCTGGAATGTGGGTGTCTTCCGACTTGAGACGAACAATGTTTTCGAGACCCAATCGGCTGCCGAGCCGATCGATCAGGAGCGGAAGATTGTCCGTTTGCCGCTCCGCCGTCAGCGTCGTTTGCGCAATTGGTATCGCCTCGCACTCCAGTGCGTCGAGGCGCGCCGCTTCGAAGCCGAAGCCCGCATCGTATTCCTCGGCCAAGGTATCGAACTTCAGCGAGAAGAGATTGACGATATGCGCAGCGTCACGGCTTGCCGCAGCCAGTTTGACGGCCGTTTCCTTGACCTCGCCATCCACGCGATACAGCGTCAGCCGGAGAACGCGCGCGCCTTTGCCATCACGCATGAGCGCCGGCACGAGATCTTTGGCCAAACGCCGCGTGAGATCGAGGACATGGTCCTGCGCTGTGATCGGTTCGGCAAGCCGGACCAGCGCGCGATAGGCAACGGGCGCGGCCAGCGGCGAAAACGGTTCTGGCAGACGGCCGAGCGCCTGATCTAGCCGTTCAACGAAATCCGCTCCGAAACGCTGTGCCAGAGGTGCGCGCGGTAGATGGACGACATCGGCGATGCGTTTGAGGCCAAGACGGTTGAGGCCCGCCGCCTGTTTTTCCGAAATCCGCAGCGCCGCCACTGGTAGGCGCGACAACGCCTCCTCTTCTTTTCTGGCGGCAACAACGATTTCCTCGGGGCCGAAGCGGCAGAGCGCTTGCGCCGTTCCGATGGTGCTGGCGATGGCGACACGGGCCGTCAGGCCGAAGCGCGAAAGCCGCTCTCTCACGCAATGTGCCACGCGGTCTTCGCCGCCGAACAGGTGCGCGCAGCCTTCGATGTCGAAGATCAGCCCATGCGCCGGGGTGGTCCATGGCGCGACATAGGGCGAAAAGCATGTGGCCCATTCCGCGAGTTTTTCGAGTGCCTGCCTGTCTGCGTCCGGTTCATCTTCGCGCACATCGAGCACACCCAACCGGGCGCGGACATCGGCCAGTAATTCGCCAGCCACGACGCCAAGTTCCTCCGCACGCCGGTCCGTTGCCGCGACCCGCCATCCGCCCGACGCGGAGGTCACGACCGCGACGGGACGGATCGTACTTCCATCAGGCCGCTTGGCGTTCCGCTCGATCGGCCAATATGGAAGGAAGACGCAGGCATAACGTCTCATGATTCCACTCCACCACCCATTCGCCGCAACGTCCGCCTCGCGCATATTCCAGCGCTATGTGCCAGCGCGGGTTGCTGAACAGCCCGAATCGGTCGCGTGCGGCTGGCAAGACTGCAACCCGCCAGCGGCTTACGGCCGCACTGGGTCTGCAATCGTCATGCGTACGCAGCAGAAAGATCGGTGTACCGGACCGCTGTGCGGCCAGTTGCAGGCGCCGGCTCGCCGTCAAGTCCATGTCGCGCGTGCGCGCACCGATGACGGCGCGGGCCCCCACGCGCAGGGCCTCTTCCATTGCCCAGGCTGCATCGTGTTCGCAACGGCAGCGCACCATCAGGAAATCGCCCGGATTGAGACCAAAGGATTTAAGGCCGCATGCGTAAGGCATGCCGAAGGGCTCACTGGAAACAAGCGGCCACACCACCGCGTTCTTCCGCTCGACTCGTGCCATCAGCGCAAGCAAGAATCCCCAAGCGCTTGGAATGGCGCGGAAATCCGTGGCGGCAATCTCATGCAGCGCGCCGAGCGCCAGCCCTCCGCGCAGACAAATGTCGATTTCCCCAATGTTGGTGCTCACACAAGCAGTCGTCCGAACAACCTTCCGGCGCAACCCATTGATGAGCACATGCCGATCTTTGGGGATCGCTAGCATTATATGTTCCCTATTTGTTCTATATCACATCACAACCTCCGACGAGTCAACAGACCCCAGACCACGTCACGGTACTTCCAATAACATACTGTTATTCTAAAATATTTTTAGAACCCCTGAAGCGACCCTGCCAACCGCCTTCCGGCCGGACAGAATGAGCAACGGTTTGTAAGCCAGCTCAGACAGCGCGCAGCGTGCGCCTTTGTATCTGGAGACCCTTATTGGCCATAAGCCCATCCCCGCCACAAATATCTATCGACTGACGTCAGTCCGCTTCTACGGCCTCGGCATTAAGCCAAGCCTCCGCGCGATCGGGGAAAATGGCCCACACTTCGCCAGCCCGTTCCCGCGGCTTATAAAAAAGCGCATCACGCGCCCTGCGTACCTTCCCATCATCCGAATCCGCACAAAACTGCCGAAAGGTTCGCTCGACTTCGTCTTCGAATTTCTGAGGGATATCCTGCGCGGCGTTCTCGCGTTCCTTGCGGATAGCCCGCATTACAGACCAGCGCCGAAGCCCTCCGGGATGCGCCGCCAGAACCTTAACGAGTTCCATCAGTGTGGACTGATCGGCACATGGACGCTGCCTGCCCGTACCGGCTCTGTGTTCCTGCTCGAACATTCCGCTGTGTTCGTCATACGTCATTGTTTGTCCTCGTTGCGGCGGCGTTAACGCACGATCCGCTCACGATCATCCGACAGGAACCGGCGGAGCGCCCTGGCTCCGCCGGTTCTGTCCGACTCTTACACGGCTTGCAAATTAAC
>JAGWVX010000398.1 GCA_018970685.1 Alphaproteobacteria bacterium
TCAAGCGGGAGAACCCGGCCCTGACTATCGTGTTGAATGGCGGGATTATTACGCCCGATCAAGCCGAAGCGCACTTGGCGCACGTCGATGGCGTGATGTTGGGACGCGCCGCCTACCAGTCCCCCGCTATTCTTGCCGCGGTCGATGCACGGTTCTTCGGCGGTACAACACGAGTCGTTGGGAAATCCGTCGAAGATTATCTCGAATATATTTCGCGTCAGTTGAAAGAAGGCGTGCCGTTGAACGCAATGGCGAGGCATATGCTCGGCCTTTTCAACGGCAGGCCCGGCGCGCGCTTGTTTCGCCGCCACCTCAGTGAAAACGCGACGCGTCCCGGCGCTGGAATCGATGTGCTATGCGAGGCTTTAGCTTTTGTCGTTCGGCGTGACGAAGCCGCGGCCTAGGCCGGCGCCGCACTCGGATCGCGGAACCAACCGTGGCTGTAACCCCAATGCAAAAGCAAATCCGGCCACACCGACGCAGGCTTGCCTTTCGCCAAGCGGATGCCGAAACCGTGATCGCCTTCTCCAAAGACGTGCAGCTCGGCCGATACTTTTGCGCCATGTAGCGCGTCGTACATCGCCATACCGTTCGCCATCGGCGGCACCGTGTGGTCGTCCGCGGCGAAGCAGATGAATCCGGGTGGCGTTTCGGGCGTCACCGACTTCTCGCAGGAATAAGCATCGATCAGCGCCTGCGACGGATTAGAGCCGAGCAATTTATCGCGCGACCCTATATGTGCTCCGGACCCCATGGTGATGACCGGGTACATCAAGCCGGTGAAGGTCGGCTTGGCGTCCTCGGAGTCGATGTCGTCGACCGGCTTATAGACGGTATCATAAGGTCTGGTTGCCAAGGACGCCGCGACATGGCCGCCCGCCGAAAAACCGAGAACGCCCATGCGGTGCGGATCGACACCGTATTGCTGAGCGCCAGCGCGAATGATCCGCATGGCGCGTTGCGCGTCCTGTAGCGGTACGTCTTTGCCATCGGCCCAACCTTCGCCCGGCAGGCGATAGCGCAGCATGAAGACCGTGACGCCGGAAGCATTCAATCTTCGCGCCGTCTCCTCGCCTTCCTTATCGATTACGATGCGGACGTAGCCACCGCCGGGCGCGAGCAATACGGCCGAACCGTCCGGCTTGTCGGGACGAAACACGGCGAGCAGCGGAGTACCGATGTTATCGACATAGCGATCGTGAAAGGTTGAGACGTTGTCGCTGCGCTCTACAATTCTGGCTTTAAGATTGACGCCTTCGCCACCTGGAGGTGTCCCCGGCCACAAAGGCACGATTTCCGTCGGATCGGTGGAGAGCATGCCCTCGGCGTTCATCTGCTCTGCCAGGCCCTGAGCCGATAATCCCGCCAACGTGGTCATACCTAGGCCAAGCACCGTCCGCCTATCCATATAGGTCTCCTTGCTGATCGATGGGCGAAGGGAGCATGGCTTGCGCGCGCGACCGAATGCAAGTTCACTCGCGCCGCATCGAACCGGTATGAGATCGAATGGACTTTTTGACCGTCATGGGGGGTAACGATTTCGGCACACTCGCGCTGGGGTTGGTGATCGCAGGCGTGGTATCGGGCCTCGTCGCCGGCATGCTGGGCGTCGGCGGCGGCATCGTCATCGTGCCTGTAATGTATCAGGTGCTTGCGGCCATGGCCGTTCCCGAAAACCTTCGAATGCACATCGCGGTTGGTACGTCGTTGGCGACGATCATTCCGACATCGATCTCCTCGCTGCGGGCACATAGCAGGAAAGGTGCGGTGGATTGGGAGCTGCTGAAACGTTGGGCCGCACCTATGCTGATCGGCGTGGTTGCCGGCAGTGTGCTGGCAGGTTGGGCGCCAGGGCAGATGCTGGCTCTGTTCTTCGGATTGATGGCGCTGCCACTGGCTACAAATATGGCGTTCGGAAAAGAATCTTGGCGCTTGGCTGAGCGGTTGCCGCGCGGCATCGGCGGAGCGGCGCTGCCTTTCGGCATCGGCGGCGTTTCCGCCATGATGGGTATCGGCGGCGGAATGCTTGGCGTACCGAGCATGACGTTGTGCGGCGTGCCGATCCACCGCGCAGTCGGCACCGCGTCGGCGTTTGGTGCCATCATCTCGATCCCAGGCACTATCGGCGCGGCGATCGCAGGCTTCAGCGCAGCCGGCCTTCCTCCCTATTCGCTGGGTTATGCGAACCTGTTCGGTTTTCTCCTGATCGCACCGGTGTCGTTTTTCGTGGCACCGGCCGGCGCCGCCATCGCACATATGGCCGACGCCAAGCGGCTGCGCCGGGTGTTCGCGCTGTTCATCGCCGTTACAGCGATCAAGATGCTGTGGGACGTACTCAGCTAGATCTTTTGATCGTACTCGCCGACATCCTTGTGCTTCGACAAACGGCCGTCGAGATCGGCAAAGATCGCGCGCATATTGGCTTCCAAGACTGGGCTTTCGACGACCACCACCAACGAAGGTTTGTTGGACGAGGCGCGCACCAAACACCAAGTGCCGTCTTCCAGCGTCACCCGCACGCCGTTGACCGTAACGATGCTGGCGATGTTCTGACCGAGCACTTTTCCGCCACGCGCCTTGAGGTCTTCGTACTCCTTGGTGATCGCTGCGACGACATTGTATTTGGCGTCGTCCGCACAATACGGCGCCATGGTCGGCGAACTCCAAGTCTTGGGCAGCGTCGCTTCGAGGTCAGACATCTTTCTGTCGCCGGCGCGATCGAGCATTTCCAGAATGGCTATGGCTGCGATGATGGCGTCGTCATAACCGCGCCCGACCGGCGGGTTGAAGAAATAGTGCCCGCTCTTCTCGAAACCGGCGACCGCCTTCAGTTCTGCCGTGCGCCGTTTGATATAGGAATGACCCGTCTTCCAATAGTC